>CAKPUJ010000004.1:0-45334 GCA_934191645.1 uncultured Veillonella sp.
TGCTCACACCTACTTCTGTTATTACAGGTATGGGCTTAGGTGACTCTGTAGCTCTTATTACGGATGGTCGTTTCTCCGGTGCTACTCGTGGCGCATCCATTGGCCACGTATCTCCAGAGGCCGCTGCTGGTGGAACCATCGCTATCGTACAAGATGGGGATATCATTAATATCGATATTCCTAATGGTAAGTTAGATGTTCAATTGTCCGACCAAGAAATTGCTGATCGCAAGGCTAAGTTGAAACCATATAAGGCCAATGTAACAGGCTATTTGAAGAAATATGCTATGCACGTATCCTCTGCTGCGCAAGGGGCTATTGAAATCTTAGAAGATTAAGGCTTAGCAATTTCATAATAGGGCCGATGGACTAGCAGGATTTGCTAGTCCATCTTTATAGGTCCCTAGAGAGTAGATGAGGAAAATCTATGCATAAACTTTACAATTATATCGAAGCCAAGGAGCGCTTGGGAACGGTGACGGTAAAAACAAAACTCATTCATTCTGATGTCTTCTCTGAAGAATCTGGTAATGATGTTTATATCAAGCCTGAAAACCTACAAATTACAGGGTCCTTCAAGGTGCGGGGCGCCTATAATAGGATTTCTAAATTGACCAAGGAAGAAAAGGAACGGGGTGTTATAGCTGCCTCTGCGGGTAACCATGCTCAAGGGGTAGCCTTGGCAGCCCAACGCTTGGGGATTAAAGCGGTTATCGTCATGCCTAAACATACCCCTTTGATTAAGGTCAATGCGACTAAGAAGTATGGAGCTGAGGTCGTCCTTCACGGAGAAATTTATGATGATGCCTACCAAAAGGCCCGCCAGTTACAGGAAGAAGAAGGCTATGTATTCGTCCATCCTTTTGATGATGAGGATGTTATCGAAGGGCAGGGGACAATTGCCTTAGAGATTCTAGATGAGTTGCCTGATGCGGATGTATTGCTCGTCCCTATCGGTGGCGGAGGTATCATATCTGGTATTGCCGAAGCGGCAAAGCTCAAAAATCCACAAATCAAGATTATCGGTGTAGAGCCTGCAGGAGCTGCTTCAGCTTTGGCGGCTCTGGAAGAGGGAGAACCAGTAGCCCTGAAAGAAGTAGCTACCATAGCCGATGGTACAGCGGTGGGCCTCATCGGATCTAATACCTTGAACTACATCAAGGAATATGTAGACCAGGTCATTACCGTAACGGATTATGAACTAATGGAAGCCTTCCTCCTCCTGGTAGAACGGCATAAGTTAGTGGCAGAAAATGCGGGGATACTTTCCTTGGCAGCCCTGAAAAAGTTGAAATTCCGGGGTAAAAAGGTGGTATCTGTCGTATCTGGTGGTAATATCGATGTACTTACCATTGCCTCTATGATCAATAAAGGGCTCATTGTACGGGGGCGGATCTTTACATTTTCCGTTAACCTACCTGACAAACCAGGTCAATTGGTCTTTGTATCCGAACTTTTGGCGCAAGAAGATGCCAATGTTATTAAGCTAGAACACAACCAATTTAAGAACCTAGACCGCTTCCATGAAGTGGAATTGCAGGTAACCGTGGAAACCAATGGGGAAGAGCATATCAAGCGAATTACCGATAAATTTAAATCCCATGGCTATGACATTCATCGCCTTAACTATGCAGATGATACTCTAGGCGACTAGGGTGATAAAAAGGAGCATATTATGAGTCAAGAGACTATCAAGGGGGCACGGATTGTCCTCGAAACCCTTCATCGCCTCGGCGTAACCGATATGTTCGGTTATCCTGGGGGAGCTGTGATTCCAATTTTTGATGAAATCTATTCCTTCCCTGAAATTAAGCATTATTTTGTCCGTCATGAACAGGGGGCAGCCCATGCTGCAGATGCCTATGCGCGTGTATCCGGTAAGGTAGGTGTCTGTTTAGCTACATCTGGACCGGGTGCTACTAACTTGGTAACTGGCCTTATGACAGCCTATATGGACTCCGTTCCAATGATTGCTATTACTGGCCAAGTAGGGCGGATGTTGATTGGCAAGGATTCCTTCCAAGAAGCGGATATCCAAGGAATTACGATGCCTATCACTAAGCATAATTACCTGGTTCAGGATATCAAGGACCTTCCTCGCATTATCAAGGAGGCCTATCACATCGCCTCTACAGGCCGTCCGGGTCCTGTCTTAATTGACATCCCAAAGGATATACAAACTACATCCATCCCTATGGATGAGTATAATACCCTCTATTCGGCACCGATTCACTTGGAAGGCTATACTACAGAGTGGCCTAATCATGTGGCTCAAGTTGAAGAAGCGGCAGCCTTGATTAAGACCGCTAAAAAACCGATGATTATCGCTGGTGGTGGGGCTATTCGGTCCGGTGCGGCGGAGGCTTTACAGGCCCTAGCTGAAAAAACTCAAATCCCTGTGGCCACTACCCTTATGGGACTGGGTGCTTTTCCTAGCGACCATGATCAAGCTTTGGGCTTTATCGGTATGCATGGGACGGTTGCTTCTAACTTTGCCTCTGAAGAGGCCGATTTAGTGATTGCAGCAGGTATCCGTTTCCACGACCGTTATACAGGTCTACCTAGCAAGTTCTTGCCTAAGGCTAAGGTTATCCAAATCGATATTGACCCTGCGGAAATGAATAAAAACTGCGCCGTTGATTTGCCAATTGTAGGGGACTTGAAGGAAGTCTTATCGGATCTCACTAGCCTTGTTGAAGCGGGCCATCATCAAGATTGGTTGACGCAAATTAAAACTTGGAAGGAAGAATACCCTATGGAGGTACCTCCAGCCATGGATGATCGCCTCATGCCACAAGCTGTCTTAGAAGCGGTAGATCAAGTGCTTAAGGGAGATGCTATCGTTGTAACTGACGTGGGCCAACACCAAATGTGGGCGGCCCAGTACTTGACTTGCAAGGCTCCTAAAACCTGGTGCACCTCTGGTGGGGCTGGCACCATGGGATATGGCTTGCCTGCTGCTATGGGTGCGGCTGTGGCAGCCCCTCATAAGACAATCCTCCTCATCGTAGGGGATGGGGGCTTCCAAATGACTTCTGAGGAACTCATGATGATGAGTCAATATGACCTCAATGTAAAAATCGTCCTCATCAATAATGGCTACTTGGGCATGGTTCGCCAATGGCAAGAACTCTTCAATGACCGTCGCTATTCCTTTGTAGATTTAGCGGTTAGTCCTGACTTTAACAAGTTAGCAGAGGCCTATTCTGTTCCTTCTGCTAAGATTGAAAGTCAAGCTGATTTGGCTCTCTTGCCAAGCTTACTGACAGAAGGTCGTGGGATCCTCATCAACTGCTTGGTGAGCCGGGAAGCTAATGTATTGCCAATGATTCCTGCCGGTAAAAACGTGCCCGATATGATGGGCCATAAGGGGGTACTGGATCATGAATAAAGAACATCAAATACTTGTTATCGCTAAGAACACATCTGGTATCGGGACCCGTATTTTGGCCCTCTTTAACCGCCGTGGTTTCTCTGTTACCAAGATGACTTCTGGTGTAACCAATAAGCCTGGCTATGCCCGCATCACGCTGACCGTTGAGGCGGATGATCGGTCCCTAGATCAAATTGAACAACAAATCTTCAAGCTAGTTGATGTGGCCAAAGTTAAAATTTTCCCTGCAGAAGATGTGGTTCGTCGAGAACTCATGCTTATCAAGGTAAAGGCCACCAACGAGACCCGGGCACAAATCGTGCAAATTGCCGATGTGTATCGGGGGAATGTCTTAGACATATCTCCGTCTTCTATGATTATTGAAGTGACAGGCAATGTAGAAAAACTTCGTGGCTTCATTAAAATCATGGAGGGCTATGGGGTTTTGGAAATTGCTAAAACCGGTATTACTGCCATGAGCCGTGGTCAGGACATGTAGGGACTGTTTATGACAGTAGAAAATGAACTCTTACACTATGAGGATATATGCTTCCGCCGGGATGGTAAGGATATCCTCAAGAACTTAAACTGGCATGTTAAAAAGGGGGAGAACTGGGCCTTGTTAGGCCTCAATGGGGCGGGTAAGTCCACCATGCTCTCCTTTATACCGGCCTACCAAACAGCTACTTCTGGTACCCTTAGGGTACTGGGGGAAGAGTTTGGTAAGCATATCTGGGCGGACATTAAAGAACGGGTAGGCTTTGTGTCCTCTTCTCTTAACCTTTTTGCCTCTACCTTAGATAGGCAAACCATTGAAAATGTGGTTATATCTGGGGCTTATGCCTCCATTGGGGTCTATAAGAAGGTAGATGCAGCGGTGAAGACCAAGGCGCAAAATCTTCTAGAAACATTTAACATAATTCAACATAAGGATAAGACCTATGGATCTTGCTCCATGGGGCAACAACGGCGGGCCCTCTTGGCTCGGGCTCTTATGGCAGACCCAGACCTCCTCATTTTTGATGAACCTTGTGCTGGTCTTGATTTGACGGGGCGGGAACTCTTTTTGAAAACCTTGGAAACCTTTCAGAACAAATATGATAAGGCCTTTGTTTATGTAACCCACCAGATTGAGGAAATTGTTCCAGCCATCACTCATGTGGCTATCCTTAAGGATGGAGAGATGGTCTTTGCGGGCCCTAAGGACCAGGTCATTACGGAAGAAGGCTTAGCGAACCTCTATGGATTACCCATTAAAATCATCTGGGAATCTGGGCGCCCATGGGTGATCGTCAAATAGCAGTGGTTTAAGGTCAGAATTATGACCAGAAATATATCGAGTAAATACGAAGTGAAACCCCTTGTATTTACTGGATGGACAAAAGATATGGGGTATATGAAAAATGGATATTTGTACTTTACATGCGGACACTGAACAGGTATTATATCCTGTATAGAGTTCTCCGCCTGTAAAGGAGAACAAATGTATACAAATTGGAGGAAATAAGAATGGCAGGATCTATCCTTGGCACAAAAGTTTTCTATGATGAAGACTGCAACTTGAAAAAATTAGAAGGTAAGAAAATCACTGTATTGGGTTATGGCTCCCAAGGTCATGCACATGCTTTGAACTTGAAAGAAAACGGTTGCGACGTGACAATTGGTCTTCGCAAGGATTCTTCTTCTTGGAAAAAAGCTGAAGAAGCTGGTTTGACTGTAAAAGAAACAGCAGAAGCCGTTAAAGGTGCTGATATTGTTATGGTCTTGATTCCAGATGAATTGCAAGCAGAAGTATATGCAAAAGATATCGCTCCTAACCTCAAACAAGGTGCTTACCTTGCCTTTGCTCATGGCTTTAACATCCATTTCGGTAAAATCGTGCCTCGTGAAGATGTAAACGTATTCATGGTTGCTCCAAAGGGCCCTGGTCATTTGGTACGCCGTACCTACCAAGAAGGTTCCGGTGTTCCTTGCCTCTATGCTGTAGAAAAAGACCCATCTGGGGATACTGAAGAAGTGGCTTTGGCTTGGACTTGCGGTATCGGTGGTGGCCGTGCAGGTATCTTGGAAACTAACTTCAAATCCGAAACAGAAACGGACCTCTTTGGTGAACAAGCAGTTCTTTGTGGTGGTTTAACAGCTTTGATCCAAACTGGTTTTGAAGTCCTCTGCGAAGCAGGTTATGAACCAGTAAACGCTTATTTCGAATGCTTGCATGAAATGAAACTCATCGTAGACCTCATCTACGAAGGTGGCTTCGGTAAGATGCGTAACTCCATTTCCAATACAGCTGAATACGGTGACTACTATGCAGGCCCTCGCGTTATCACTGCAGATACTAAAAAGGCTATGGAAGAAATCCTTCGCCGTATCCAATCTGGTGAATTCGCTGATGAATTCTTGGCAGACTACAAGGCTGGTCAACCATTCTTGAAAGAAAACCGCCAAAAAGCAGCAGATCATCAAATTGAAGCTGTTGGTAAAGAACTTCGCGGGCTCATGTCCTGGTTGCAAAAATAAGTCTATTGACTTAGTAAAAGAGTCTCTCTAAGGAGGGGCTCTTTTTTTATGGGATGGTGGGCTGTGTGCTATAATAAGGGGACATATTATAGCAGTAACAGGAGGTCTTATGGACTTTTATACATTGGCCTATGTACAGAGTCAGGCGTCTACTAGCCAGCTTTGGGCCCTTATTGTTTTCGCTGTTATCCTCTTGGCTCTTTTAGTTGTTGGGATCCAGGTTTTGCGCAATGGTTTTACTAGCCGCTATCGGGATCTAACAGTAATCTTATCCCTTATTGTGGTTTTCTTCTTGGGCTTTGAGTACCAACAGTACAGCCGTATGAAAACAACATCAGAGGAGTTTTCCCGGGTCATGCAGTTTCTGAATGCCTTCTCGGTTGATCACAATGTGGATACTAGCCAGCTAGCAATAGACTCCTTGCGAATGAAGGAAACTATGGTGTTGCGGGTAGGCGATGCTCACTACCAAGTGCACTTTAATCCTTCCTATACGACTTATACCCTAGAGCGGGTCTATACGGTAAGTCCACAAGACCGGATTATTGATAAGCAATAGGAGACTAAACTATGTTTGAATCATTAGCTGCCTATGGGATGGTTATGGCCAAATTGGGCATAGGTCTCTTGGCGATTATTTTACAGATTAATGTCATGGGCAAGGGTAACCTAGCCCCTACTTCTGCATTGGATCAACTACAGAACTATGTTCTTGGTGGTATCATTGGGGCTATTATCTATAATGATTCCATTGGTATTCTACAATTTATTCTGGTTCTTATCATTTGGACTATTTTGGTTATGACCCTGAAAGTTTTGAAGGGGAATATTGGATTCTTCAAACGCCTCCTAGATGGGCACCCTGCTATCTTGGTGGAAAAGGGGCAAGTTTTAACGGATGAATGTATCCGCTATGGCATCCAGGCGGCAGAACTTAAGATGAAATTACGAGCTGCAGGCATTCAATATATTAAGGATGTAAAGCGTGCTGTATTAGAACAAAATGGACAGCTGTCCGTAGTCCAATTTGGAGAAGATAATATTCGTTTAGACCTTATCACCGATGGACAGATTAATGACTTCGTATTGGACTTAATCGATAAGGATGATGAATGGTTGCGGGACCAAGTGGAACGACAAGGCTATAAGATTCGCGATATCTATATTGCCGAATACTTAGAAGGCAAGGTTATTCTCTACCCATTTGAAAAGAAAAAGGGACGTTTGGCGCGCATGCAGGAAAAGGCTTAAGCCTTTATAAAAGACTCAGGTTTGTAGGACTAGTTGCTAACTAGCTGGGTGTGATTGATGAGGAGAAGCTATGAATCGTAATGACTTGCTCAATAACTTAAAAGATCTGGCTTCCCATGAAACCAATCGCTGTCAAATCAATCCACATGCTCGTTGGAAGGTAGGCTTAGCCTATCCTAATACCTATTTTGTAGGTATGTCCAACTTAGGTCAGCATATTATTTACAAGGAAATTAATGACCGAGATGACTCCGTTTGCGAGCGTTACTTCATGCCGGAGAAAAAGGAGTTTGAAGCCTATGTAAAAACAAAGACCAAACTCATGTCCATTGAAACACAACGGCCTATGAGCCAATTGGACGTCTTGGCTATCGGTATTACCTTTGAAATGGATTACTTCAACCTCCCCCTCATGCTTAAGCACGGGTCTATCCCTGTTTTTTCAAAAGACCGTACTGAGTTTGATCCGATTGTGTTGGCAGGTGGTCCGTGTGTAACTTTTAACCCAGAGCCCTTTGCAGAATTTATCGATGCTTGCATTATTGGTGAAGGGGAGGGAATTACGGGCCAGGTCCTAGATGTTATCTACCAGGGTAAGGAAGAAGGCTTGGACCGCCAACAAATCCTCTTTAACTTAGCCCAATTGCCCGGTGTCTATGTGCCATCCCTATTTACCCCTAAGTTTCGTGAGGATGGCCGCTTTGATGGCTATGATGTGGCCCCTGGTGTTCCCAAAACTATCCGTCGTTATTATGAACCCCTCACTAAGGAGGGGGAGACTGTCATTGCTACGGACTATACGGAATTTGGCGCCATGTACATCGTAGAAGTGGCTCGTGGATGTGGGCGGCATTGCCGCTTCTGCATGGCCGGTTACTGCTATCGGGTACCCCGTATTCGAGATCTAGATCAACTCAAGGCTGGCGTAGATCGGGCTGCAGAACTCGGCAAAAAGGTGGGCCTCATGGGGGCCGCCATTTCCGATTATCCACAAATTGATGAGTTGGTTAACTATATTCGGTCTAAGGGAATCCGCTATTCTTGCGCTTCCTTACGGGCTGACTCCTTGACCCAAGACGTAGTGGATGGGTTGGCGGATTCTGGTCAAAAGACCATCACTATAGCACCGGAAACAGGCTCTGATCGCTTGCGTGATGTGATCAACAAGGGAATTACTGAGGATGACCTCCGCAAGGGAGCTCTTTTAGCTGCTAAGTCTGGTGTCCACCACTTGCGCTTTTATATCATGATCGGCCTTCCCACAGAGGAAGAGGAAGATATCCAAGCTATTGTAGATTTGGCTGTACGCACTCGTAAGTACATGGAAGAGGTGGGATCTAAAGGCCGCCTAACCCTCTCTATCAACCCCTTTATCCCTAAACCATTTACTCCCTTCCAGTGGATGGCTATGGATAACCAAAAGTCGGTGGAAAAGAAACTGCAATACATCAAGAAAGCCTTGCAGAAGGACCGCCGCATAGAGGTCCTTATCGAGTCCCCTAAGGAGGCCTATATCCAGGGGGTTTTAGCTAGAGGAGATCGGCGGCTGTCACAGGTTCTCTACCAGTGTGCTATGGATCGGGGACCTAAGTGCTTTAAAAAGGAACTTAAGGCAGCTGGCATCGATATGGACCAGACCAATTATCGGGAACGAGAGATGGGCGAGCCCCAACCTTGGGATATGCTAGATATGGGTCTCAGGGAAGGCTATTTAGAAACTGAATGGTATAAAGCGGTGGCCGGCAAATTTACCGCCCCTTGTATGGATGGGTGTAAGCGCTGTGGCGTATGTGATCAATAAGGAGGTTCCATGCCAACCTATGATGATGAAGTAGCTCTTGTTACAGTTATGGATCAAGAGGCGGATCCTTGGTACTATGAAAAACCAATCTTTGATAGAGATTTTAACAACTTAGTCTGGGCTTCTACCTATCGGATGGGTGGCCTGTCTGAGGCTCCTTATGATTCCTTTAATATGGCCTTTCATGTGGGTGATCAAGAGGATCATGTTATGGCTAATCGCTTGGCCTTAGCCCAGTATCTAGGGGTTGCAGTTGATCGGCTGACCAATGCGAACCAGGTTCATGGCTTACGTGTGGCCAAGGTGGACTCATCCCAGGTAGGAGCTGGAGCTTTTAGTTTGGAAGAGGCCATCCAAAATACTGATGCCCTCATGACAAATGTAAAAGAGGCACCCCTCCTTCTATTTACTGCTGATTGTGTGGCCGTGGGGATCTATGATCCTGTTCATGAGGCTATAGCTGTAGTTCATGCCGGTTGGAAGGGAACGATAGGACACCTGCCTAAGTTGACCTTAGCCGCTATGGCTGATGCCTATGGTACAGACCCTAAGGACGCGTATGCCTTTTTGGGGCCTTCCATTGGCCCTCAATCCTTTGAGGTTAGTGAAGATTTGGCAGAGCGTTTCCGGATGGAAGAAGAAGGCTTCATCCAGGATGGGCATGATACGGTGGTGGCTTATCACAAGCGATCAGGCGCTAATCACGAGAGTCCACATGTAGACCTATGGGCTTTTAATCTCTACTCTCTTCTGGAGGCCGGTATGAAGCGGGACCACATAGTGGTGTCTGGCACGGACTCCATGACCTCGCCAGCCTGTTATTCCTACCGTAGAGAAGAGGGAAAGACAGGTCGTATGGCCATGGTGATGATGCTTAAATAAGTATCTACATAGAGCGGTAAAACCGATAGTAAGAAGAGGCTCCCATTCTTGGATGGGGGCCTCTTGTATTTGGTGAATAGGGTCTAATGAAAGGCTGTTTTGTATACTTTTACAGGAAAATACTATATAATATTAAATAATTATAGGGTAAGGTGAGCTTGTGACAGGGTTGCATGCCGCCTTGGTCTATGAATGGAAAGCTAGGAGGCTCGTATGATTAAAGAAAATGTGAATGCGGTTCAGCAACGCATGGCTAATGCTATGGCCCGCGTAGGGCGGACCGATACAGCCCTACTTGTGGCGGTCACTAAAAATCATCCAGTATCCGCCCTTGAAGAAGTGGCTGCCTTAGGGTGTACCCATGTAGGAGAGAACAGGGTACAAGAGGCTAAGGAAAAGCAACTTCTCTATAAGGGACCTCAGTTGACATGGCACTTAATTGGCCATCTACAGGCTAATAAAGTGCGTCAGGCAGTTCCTATGTTTGATCTCATCCACTCTGTGGATAGCATTAAGCTTTTGGATGAAATTGAGAAGGTTGCTACTAAACATGATAAGGTGCAAGATATTTTGCTCCAAGTTAATGTAGCTCGTGAAGCTTCTAAGTCTGGCATGTCTGTAGAGGACTTTCCTGCTATCCGTGATTATGCAAAAACCTTGCCACATGTCCGCGTTTGCGGTCTTATGTGCATAGCTCCTTTTTTTGAGGATTCGGAAGAGGCCCGTCCTATCTTCCGCTTGGCTCACGCCTTGTTTGAAGATATGAAGGACCACTTTGAACCGGGACAAATCAAATTCTTATCTATGGGGATGACACATGATTTTGAGGTTGCCCTTGAAGAAGGAGCTAACATCGTTCGCGTAGGCACGGCTATATTTGGGGAGCGCGTTTATAACTAGCGCAAGTTAAGGAGGATATTATGGCTTTCAGCGAAAAATTCAATAAATTAAAAGAATCCATCGGTCTTGGTTCTAGCCAATATGAAGACTATGATGATGATGATTATGAATACGAAGACGACTATGATGATTTAGCTGATGCCAAGGCAGAAGCACCAGTGGCTGCAGCAGCCCGAAAAACAGGAGGTACAAGTATGACACAACGCCCTACGGCTATGAAGGTAATCGTAATTGAACCAAAAACATTTGAAGATTCTGCCACCATCGTAGACCAGTTGCGCGGTATGCGTCCTGTGCTCGTCAATTTTGAAAACACAGACCCTCGTGAAGCAGCTCGTGTGGTTGACTTCATTTCTGGTGCTACTTACGCCTTGGATGGGCACCTTGAAAAGGTAGGTAAAGACATATTTATGTGTGTTCCTTCCAACATTACCATCGACCACAACCAAGAAACCGGTAAAACTGATTTCTCCGACAAAGTATCTTGGTCTACAGAAAACTAATATACGATTTGATAAGCCGTACAGTCTCTGTACGGTTTTCGTCGCATGATATGCAGAAATAGGAGGCTTCTTTATGAGTGACAATAAAGACAAATTAATACGCTACTTTGAGGCCTCTGGCGCTGGTGAGCAGGCTCGTCGTATGATTGATCTAGCCGATCAAGTTGTGGCGGGTAAGCCTTTCCGAGTATCTGATTTTACATCCCCTGCTGGATTGGCTATTGCCGATGCAGTGAAGGCCAATTATCCCGGTATCCGCGTGGAATCCTTCGGCGGCTACCAAGGGGCAGAACGTATCCGTATCGCCTTTGTGGACCAAGATTTCCAGGGCTCGGTGGACATGGGTATCAAAGCCCTTAAGGTGGCTTGGGATCCACGTTTTCGTCTGCTAAGTCACCGGGATGTGTTGGGTTCTCTCATGGGCCTGGGCCTAGAACGGGAAAAATTCGGTGATATCCTCGTGGCTCAAGGGGGGGCTACCCTTCTAGTAGATGCCAATGTGGCAGATTTTGTGGTACAAAACTTTAAAAAGATTGCCATGGTTTCGGTGGAGGTTAGCCAACTCGACTTGGCTGATATTGCTCCTAAGGAAGAAAAGGTCAAGGAAATCCGCACCACTGTGGCTTCTCTTCGCCTAGATTCCGTGGCATCATCGGGCTTTTCCCTCTCTCGTACCAAGGTGGTAGAAGCCATCAAGGCGGGCCTCTTACAGGTCAATTGGCAAGCCGCTAAGGGCCCATCACAAGAGGTATCTGAAGGGGATATTATCTCTATGCGCAGCCGGGGCCGAATGAAGGTGGAAGCTATTACAGGCCAATCCAAGAAAGGCCGTATAGGCGTTTATCTCAAGCGCTTCATGTAATATGTTACCAAGATTGCTGAATAAATTCTTTGTAAGGAGTAAGCTATGATTACACCAATGGATTTGGAAAATAAGAAATTCTCTACTAGCATGCGGGGTTATAGTAAGAGCGAAGTAGATGCCTTCATGGCAGAACTGGTTAAGGAATACGAAAGCCTCTATCGGGAAAATCGTGAAATGAAAGACCAATTGGAGTCCATGGAAGACCGGGTCTTGGCCTGCGAACGCGTAGAATCCAATATGAATAAGACTTTGGCAGCAGCTCTTCGGTCCAAGATGGAAGGGATTTTGAATGCCCAACTCAAGATGTTGGAATCCGAATTTGATGATGAACAGTTAACCACCTTGCTCCGTAATGTGGAAACTGGAAAGTAAGTATCCTTGAGGAGGGACTGGCTAGACCTGATTAGTCAGCCCTCCTTGTTAGGGATTCAGGCAGTCGTGTGTATAAGAGGTAGTCTATGGCAATGGTTGAACTTTCAATGAAGGAACGTCCTATCCTCCTTCTAGGAGGAGGCCAGGTTGCCCAAGACCGCTTATCTAGACTAGTGCCTGAAGGCCCTTTGGTCACAGTTTTATCGCCTTGCTTGACGGAGCAAATTAAATCTTGGTGGCGAGATGGAGCCTTAGTTTGGTGGCAGGAAAGACTGTCTTTGGAGTCTGCAAGCGGTCGGTTAGAGGCCTGGATGGAATCGTTTGGAGGTCAATCTAATTTGACGCCACTGGTCATTCTGGCTACGGATGATTCTGTGGTAAATAGTCATGTGGCGCAGTTAGTTCATGCTAGAGGCTGGCTCTTATCGGGTCCTGTGGAACGGGCTGATGTGGCCTTTGCTAATGTTTCTTACTTGGGTGGCCTGGGGATTAGCCTGACGACAAAGCCCGCTAGCCCCCGCCTTAATGCCTTGATTCGTAGGGACTTAGAAGACCGTTACCAAGCCTTACAGGATGATCCTACTATCCTAGCTGAATTGGGTTGCCTGCGAGATTTAATTAAGGAACGGGTACATACGAGTAAGGAGCGGCGTGTTTTTTGGCGACATTATTTAGATGGAGAGACCCTGGCTCAGATTCGAGCGGGTCAATGGACATGTGTTAAAGAGAGGTTAGAAGATGCAATTAGTTCTCTTGGGATTGAATCATAAGACGGCACCAGTAGAGGTGAGGGAAGCCTTTTCCTTTACCCCGGAAGAACAAAATAATGCCTTGGAATTCCTCTATAATTATCCAGGTATCATTGAATGCGTAGTCCTATCTACCTGTAACCGCATGGAGATTTACGCCTTGGTTAAGCAATGCCAAGACCCTCACGACTTGATTTTCAAGGCCTTGTGTCAGATTCGATCCATTGCAACGGGTCATGAGGAGGCCTTTTATTGCAAGACTGATCGCGCTTGTGTAGATCACCTCTTTCACGTTTCCTCGGGCCTGGATTCCCTCGTAGTAGGGGAAGGACAGATCCTGTCTCAATTGAAGGCAGCCTATCTACGTGCCTACCAAGGTGGCTATACTGAAACTGTATTTAATATTCTCTTCCAAAGGGCTATTCGCATTGGTAAGCTCGTGCGGACGCGAACCGCTATTGCCGACACACCGGTATCCGTATCCTATACGGCCGTCAACCTGGCGGAAGAAGTGCTTAATAAGCCTATGAATCAGGCTAAAGCCCTCATTCTAGGTGCAGGGACCATGTCAGAACTCACCGCTACCCACCTCCAAGCCAAGGGGATTAATACGATATTCGTATCTAATAAAACTTACTCCAAGGCCCAAGCTCTAGCAGAACGTTTCGGTGGCCAGGCTATTCGCTTGGATGATTATGTGGAACTGGCTAAACAAGCTGATATTCTTATTACCTCTACAGGCGCCCCTCACTATTTGGTGGACCTAGAAGCAGCCAAGGAAATTGCGGCCGCTAAGAAGGGACAACCCTTTGTCATGATTGATATCGCTGTTCCCCGGGATATCGACCCTGTTGTGGAAACCATCGAGGGTATCCACCTCTTTAATATCGATGCCTTAGAAAGTGTTGTAGAGAACAACCGTCAACAACGTTTGGAGGAGGCCCACAAGGCGGAACCGCTTATCGAAGAAGCCGTGAATGAGCTCTTTGAGAAGTTGGATTATTTGCGGGTTCGGCCTATGATGGCTCTCTTGGCGGATAAGGCAGAGCAAATTCGTCAACGGGAACTCCACCGGGCTATGGCCAAACTATCGGACCTTTCTGACCATGAACGACGTATTATGGAATCCATGAGTCGTATGATTGTCCGTAAGCTCTTACGGGATCCTATGATTCATTTGCAACATGTAGAAAATGTGATTAGCAAGGAAGAGGAAGACCAGTATTGGGCAATCTTCCGTGATATGTTTAACCTGCAAAAGGAGCAGTAATATGAGACCCATCATCCGCATTGGTACCCGTCAAAGTGCTTTGGCCCTCTGGCAGGCTCATCATGTAGCAGATCTTTTGAAAGAATACTACCCTGGTCTTGAGGTGGAAATGGTCCACTTTAATACCAAGGGAGATAAAATATTGGAAAAATCCCTAGCGGAAATTGGCGGCAAGGGTCTCTTTACGGCAGAGCTAGAAGAAGCTATGCATAAGGGGGCTATTGATATAGCTGTACACAGCCTTAAGGACATGCCTACAGACCTCCCACAAGGACTGATTTTAGGGGCCATTACCCAACGGGAAATCCCTTTTGATGCCCTCGTATCTCCACGGTATCAGACCCTTGATAAACTGCCTCAAGGGGCTAAGGTGGGGACGTCTTCCCTCCGCCGTCAAGCACAACTCTTACATGCCCGCCCTGACCTAGACATTCATGTCTTGCGAGGTAATGTACAAACCCGCCTTAAGAAGTTGGAAACGGAAAACTTTGATGCTATCGTCTTGGCCCAAGCGGGTTTGAAACGCTTGGAATTAGATCACCTTATTACTCAAGTCTTCACACCAGAAATCATGTTGCCAGCCGTTGGTCAGGGTGCCTTGGCGATTGAATGTCGCCAGGATGATAAGGAAATGTTAGATATGTTGGCCCAGCTTAATGATCCAAATACCCGCTATGCAGTAGAAGCGGAACGGGCCTTTTTGCGGTCCCTCAATGGGGGTTGTCAAGTACCTATGGGCGTTTATGGGACTGTGAAAGAGGGGCAATTACATTTAGAGGCCCTCATTTCTTCCCTTGACGGGACCCAAGTCTACCAAGGACACATGGATGGCCCTGTAGAAGGGGCAGAGGCTATGGGCGTAGACCTAGCTGACCAACTACGTAAGGAAGGGGCTCAAGCTATTATTGACGAACTCTTACAAGAAGGTGTCCTACAATGACCGGCCTAGTATACTTGATTGGCGCTGGTCCAGGCGATGCCAAGCTCATCACCCTAAAGGGGCGAGAGTGCATCGAAAAGGCTGACGTGGTGGTTTATGATTATTTGGCAGATAGCCAGCTTCTGACCTATGCAAAGGATGATGCAGAGCTCATCTATGTGGGGAAAAAGAATCGGTCCCACCACATGGAACAGGACCAAATCAATCAGATTCTCATTGATAAGGCTAAGGAAGGCAAGTTAGTAGCGCGCCTCAAGGGGGGCGATCCCTTGGTCTTTGGCCGGGGTGGAGAAGAAGCGCTAGCGCTACGCCAAGTAGGCATTCCCTTTGAGTTTGTTCCGGGTGTAACCTCAGCTATATCCGTGCCCGCTTATGCGGGGATTCCTGTGACCCAGCGGACTATGGCCTCCTCCTTTGCAGTGGTAACCGGTCATGAAATGGCCCATAAGGATACCATCCATTGGGAGGGATTGGCGACGGCTGTGGATACCCTGACATTCGTCATGGGGGTAACCAATGTGGAGACTATTGCCACTAAGCTCATGGCCCATGGACGCGACCCTAAGACCCCGGTAGCTCTCATTCGTTGGGGGACTAAAGCTTGCCAGGAAACGCTGGTGGCTACCTTGGAAACTATGGTAGAGACTGTGCGTAAGGCCCACTTAAAGCCTCCTGCTCTTATCGTTGTCGGCGATGTTGTGTCCATGAGAGAGCAACTGCAGTGGTTTGATAATAAGCCCCTATTTGGAAAGACTATTGTCACCACAAGGGCCAAGGGCAAGGCTGCTGACTTTGCTGACGCTCTTCGTGATAGAGGGGCTCAGGTTATTGAGGCTGCCGCCATTCGAACCCAGGCTTTGGCGCTAACAAAAGAGGATCAGAATTATTTAGACCGATTAGGATCCTATGATTACTTAACCTTTACCTCTGCTGAGGGTGTTAAGTACTTCTTTAAGGCCCTCTGGGGGCGCCATGAGGATAGTCGTGCCATAGGGAAATGTAAGGTCTGTGCCGTAGGGACGGCGACGGCCAAGGCCCTCATGGACTATGGCATCATAGCTGATCTAATTCCAGCTAATTACAAGGCCGAGTCTGTGGCAGCAGCTCTGGCTAGTGAGTTGCCAAAGGGGGCTAAGGTCCTCTTGGTACAACCTAAGGTGGCCCGGTCTGTCATACAAGATAGTCTCTATGAAGAAGGAATCTTGGTGGATACAATCCGCCTCTATGAGACCCTCTTAGACCAGTCCCAGAAGGAGGCACTCTTGGCGGCCTTTGAGGAGGGGGTAGACTATATTACCTTCACCTCTGGGTCGACCGTAAAGAACACCCTTAAACTTTTGGGACCTGCAGGGCGAGATATCCTAGCCCAAACTAAGATTGCCTGCATCGGGCCAATCACGGCAGCAGCTGTTGTAGAAGCTCAATTGAAACCAGCCTTGATTTCGGAAGTATATACCATGGATGGCCTCTTAGAGACCATCCTCGATGATGTAAAATAGGAGAAAAAGAAGATGTACGATTTAACCTATCGTCCACGTCGCTTGCGTACTAGCCCAGCTATGCGTGACCTCGTGCGTGAAACTAGCTTGGATGTAAGCGATTTGATTTACCCTATCTTTGTGGTACCAGGCACCAATGTAAAGGAAGAAATTTCCTCTCTTCCAGGCCAATACCGTATGTCTGTTGATCAAGCGGTTGAAGTGGCTAAAGAATGCCATCAATTAGGTATTCGAGGTGTTGAAATCTTCGGCATCCCAACCTATAAGGACGAAGAAGGGTCTGCTGCTTGGGACATGGAACAACCGGTTCAACAAGCTATCATGGCTATTCGCAAGGCGGCACCTGAACTTATCGTTGTCGGTGACGTATGCCTCTGCCAATATACATCTACAGGTCATTGCGGTTGCATCGAAGACCATGAAATTTTGAATGATGAAACGCTACCACTCTTGGTAAAAGTAGCCGTATCTCAAGCTAAGGCGGGGGCTCAAATTGTGGCTCCTTCCGACATGATGGATGGTCGCGTAGGGGCTATCCGCCAAGGCCTAGATCAAGCAGGCTTTACTAATGTAAGCATCATGTCTTATGCGGCTAAATATGCATCTGCTTATTATGGGCCTTTCCGCGATGCTGTTCACTCTACCCCTCAGTTTGGCGATCGCAAATCCTACCAAATGGACCCCGCTAACCGTATGGAAGCTATGCGGGAAATTGAATTAGATATCGCTGAAGGAGCGGATATCATCATGATTAAACCAGCCCTTTCCTACTTGGATATCGTGCGGGAAGCACGTGACCAATTTAACTATCCATTGGCTGTTTACAATGTATCTGGTGAATACGCCATGATTAAAACTGCTAGTGCAGCTGGCGTGGTGGATGAACAGCGAATTACCTTGGAAACCCTTCTTTCTATGAAGCGGGCCGGTGCTAAAATTATCATTACCTACCATGCTATGGACGTAGCACGTTGGTTGAAGGAGTCTAAGTAATATGTGGCAATTGGGGAAATCTGAGAAAGCTTTTGATGAAGCAAAGCATTATTTACCAGGTGGGGTTAACTCTCCTGTGCGGTCCTACCGCAATGTAGGGTCTCAACCACCATTCATTTCATCCGCTGCAGGCTCTCGTATTTACGATGTGGATAATAATGAATACATCGATTACGTTTTATCCTGGGGGCCTATGATTTTAGGCCATGCCAATCCAGAAGTTATCGCGGCCATTCAGGAGGCTGTGCCACGTGGGACCTCCTTCGGGGCGCCAACTACTTTGGAAACGGAACTAGCTAAGAAGATTCAAGCTTTTATGCCTAATATGGAAATGATGCGCATGGTGTCCTCTGGTACGGAAGCAACCATGTCTGCCCTTCGCGTAGCTCGCGGCTATACCGGCCGTGACCTCATCGTTAAGTTTATCGGTAACTACCATGGCCATTCTGATTCTCTGTTAGTAAAAGCAGGTTCTGGTCTAGCTACCTTCGGTGTCCCTGATTCTCCAGGGGTGCCTAAGGGGGTAGCAGAAAATACAATTACCCTTCCTTACAATGACCCACAAGCCGTTAAGGACCTCTTTGCAGAGAAGGGCGACCAAATTGCCTGCATCATCGTGGAACCAGTAGCGGGTAACATGGGCTGTGTGCCACCAGAACCGGGATTCTTGGAAACCCTTCGTCAGGTGACTACAGACCATGGGGCTCTTCTCATCTTTGATGAAGTTATGTGTGGCTTCCGCGCTTCTGCTGGAGGAGCCCAAAAGCATTATCATATTAAGCCAGACCTTACCTGTCTAGGGAAAATCGTCGGTGGTGGCATGCCTATGGCTGTCTTCGGTGGCCTAGCTAAAATTATGCAAGAAGTGGCACCATCTGGTCCTATCTACCAAGCAGGTACCCTCTCTGGTAACCCTATTGCCGTAACGGCAGGGCTGGCGACTTTATCTGGTCTACAACGAAATCCAACCATCTTCAAGACTGTAGAAGAAACGACAGAAACTCTTTGCCAGGGCTTAGAAAAAGCTGCTGCTGAAGCCGGTGTGGACGTGGTTGTCCAACGGGTAGGGTCTATGTTCACCCTATTCTTCTCCAAAGGGCCTGTGAAGAACTTTGATGATGCTTGTGCTTGTGACCAAGATAAGTTCAAGACCTTCTTCCACTACAATCTTTCTCACGGTATTTACTATGCACCGTCTCAATTTGAAAGTAACTTTATGTCCTATATGCATAAGCCTGCTGATATTGAGCACACCCTTGCGGTGGCAAAAGAGGCTTTTGAACTGATCGCCAAAGGCTAAGTTTGCTAGATCTATAAAAGGGCTACCCCCATCTAAGTATGGGGGTGGTCCTTTTGTTCTTTTCTTTTTTCTCAATAGGAGGCAAAAGGTGCCAAAATACACAAAAAGTGGTAAAATTAACTGAATATGTTCTAAAAGGAGTTAGTCTATGAAACCATTTGGTATCTTACTTGCCATCGTATCTGTGGTTATCGCTACTGTTTTAACGGTGGTTAGCTACAAGACAGGGGAAACGCCCTTGGAATGGGGGAAATCTTGGATCCACGGTCAGTCCTTAGGACCTACAGCGACAAGTCAATATACAGAAACATACCCTTGGTTAGACCGCTCTGACACAAAGATGATTCACCCTAAGGGTCTTCCTATTCTCATGTACCACAAAATCGGGGATGATAAGGATAATGATGCGGTGATTCGCGAGGACCTTTTCCGTCAGCAAATGCACTACTTAAAAGATCACGGCTATCACCCTATTACCATGGAAGAGCTGTATGATTATGTGGTTAATAATAAGCCTGTTCCTGAAAAACCTGTGGTTTTAACCTTTGACGATGGCTATGCAGATACCTATACGGTGGTTTATCCCTTGCTCAAGGAATTAGGCTTCCCTGCTACGGTGTTCGTCAATCCTGGCGATGTAGGAACCCGGCTTACATGGGACCAACTTAAAGACATGAAGGACCATGGAATGACCATCTCCAATCATGGCTATCTCCATAAGGCGATGGGGGAGATGACAGAAGAGCAACAGCGGGAGAATATGGAGAAGGGGCAAGAAGGCTTGGCCCAACACCTAGACCTTGCGGATAATAAGTGGTTCTGTTTCCCTTATGGCTCCATGAATCAAACATCTGAAAAATTAGCTAAAGAAGAGGGCTTTAAATTGGCTCTTAGCATGAAGTCTGGTTGGGCTCATGCCGGTGATGATCCATTTAATTTAAAACGCGTATGGATTGGTAATGCGGTGGATCTCAAGCATTTTGAAGAACGCTTGACTACAGAGCATTATAGCGACTTATAGATTCGAGGTACTTATGAAATCCTTCTTTTCCAAGACTTGGGTAAAGTTTATACTCCTAGTATTTATCTTTACAGCAGTCACAAGCCCCTTTGTGGTCTTGTTTGGCCCCTTCTCCAATTTGAAGCGGACCGTGGTAGGGGCTATTTTACAATCCCGCCATCCACAATATGTGACCTGGCTCTTTAGCCCTGATGAGTTAAAGCATATCTTAGGTTCCGTAGGAACTGTTAAAAGCCAAGACCTTTTCAAATTTAAGGCCAAGGAAGACGATAGCTTAACCCTTCATAAAATTGAATCTAGCCGGTATGTAGGTTTTATCCTGGAAATTCCAGATCCTCGTCGCATCCAAGTGGCTACAGCTCAGAATATTGAGGAAAAGGGAGATACCACCTCTAATATCGCCAAAGCAAATGGTGCTGTAGCGGCCATCAATGCAGGGGGCTTCTATGACCCTAATGGGACGGGTACAGGCCGTCTCCCTTATGGCTTTATTCTACGCGATGGAGACTACATTCTTGGTAAGGATGTAGGGCCTGATGAAGATGTAGACTTCGTAGGCTTCTCCAAGTCTGGCAACCTCATTGCGGGCAACTATAATAAAACCCAACTTAAGGAAATGGGCGCTGTAGAAGGGATTACCTTTGGTCCACCGCTCATCGTAGATGGTAAGAAGATGATTACCGAAGGTGATGGCGGTTGGGGCGTAGGCCCACGAACTGCTATCGGTCAAAAGAAGGATGGTACGGTTCTCTTCTTGGTTGTTGATGGCCGCCAACCAGGTTATTCCTTAGGGGCTACCTTGCGTGATGTACAGGATATCCTCTATGAACAAGGATGTTATATTGCAGCCAACTTAGATGGGGGATCGTCTTCCACCTTGTTCTATAACGGATCTGTTGTTAATAAACCAGCCGATTTGTTGGGTGAACGCATGATTCCAACAACCTTTATCGTTAAATAGGAGGGGCCATGAAGCCGTTTACCAAAGTTCTAGCAGCCTTTGTTCTAGGCTTGACCCTACAAGGTGGCGTGTATTACTACCTTGATCAAGTGCTATTTGCACCGACAGCATCCTTTAGCTTGGCTAAGGATAAGAATGTTAATGACAAGAACTTTCCAGATGTGAAGACCTCTGGTAAAAAATACTACTCCTACGACCACCAATATATGGCAGTCGTAACTACTGATTCTGTAGAAATCTATAAGGCTAATGAGTCTAAACCGACCAAGATTAACCTGAAAAATAAGGAAGTGTCCTACTTCGAATGGATGGAAGATCGGAACTTGGCTATCATGGGGCTCTACAATGATCGTCACGTTACCATGGCTCGGTTAGATCCAGCTAACCCAGATCATGAAGTGGATACTGAATTGGAAGATGCACCACGGGGCTCTAAGATTGTGGATGCCGCATACTCTACAGCAACTAACGTCGTTTATATGAAGTTAGAAGTTGGCAAGGATAAGTATCGGGTCTACCGGACGGATGCTAACTATGATACCCGTCGTGTTTATATGCAGGCTGATAACATCGGTCGCATCGCAGTCTTCTATGACAAGGATGAATTCTTCTATGATAACGCTTCTAAGGGTGATATTTACGCCTTTGACGGCATTGAATCATCCTGGCGGGCTATCAATCCATCTGGCCGCTGGCGTCTAGTTGGTGTTGATATGCATGATAATATCTACATTGCTCATGTTAATAGCGATAATCAAGTCCTATCTGTTTCTAAGGGTAAGCTAGGCAAGGGCTTTGATAAGGTATTTACCTACAAGACACCTACTGACCTAGATGATGTGACGATGGAAGCGGTTAAGGAAATTGAAGAAAATGGGTCCGATCAGGTAACAACTGATGACGATAAGGATTCATCCTCTAAAAAATCTGAATAGTGAAAGTTTCTGGATAACCAGGTTGATCTGGCCCTAATAAGGGCCGGCTTTACCTGGTTTAATTTTTGTTTATGAATGTATGCTATAGTGTCAATAACTAGAGTTTGGCCCATTGTATATAGGAAGGGAGGGGACTATGAATATTCTCTTTATCAGGCTGTCCTACATTGGAGATATTCTTCATGCGACGCCAGCCGCTAAGGCTTTAAAAGAACGGTATCCAGAAGCTAAGCTTCATTGGATTTGCACCCCTTCTTTGAGTCCACTGCTAGAGGGGAATCCCTATGTAGATGAGGTTATCCCTTGGGAACGTGATCTCTATGAGGCGCATTCTAAGAAACTTCACTTACCCACTATGTATAGGATGTATAAGGAACTCCGTCAAAAGCTCAAGCCCTATCACTTTGATATGGCTGTAGATGTTCAAGGCCGCCTCATATCAGGTTTAGTTCTCATGGCATCTGGTGCACCACGACGATTGGGACTTAGTGGAACTAAGGAGCTCAACTGGCTCTTTACCAATGAGAAAGCTAAGGGGCATTATGACCATGTCATCAAGCGTTACAATGATGTAGTAGCCCTAACGGGGGCGGAGGTATCAGATACCCATATGGTTCTTAATCTCTTCCCACAAGAGATTAACTGGGCTAGGAATGAGCTTGCTGTCCTAAAGGCGGGTAAGCCGATCATAGGGGTCGTATTTGGGACTTCCTGGGCAAGTAAGGAGTGGACTGAGAATCATTGGCATAGCCTTCTCAACGCTATCTATCCTTGGGCCAATATCCTCCTCTTAGGTGGTGACCGGGAGAGGAAACTGACAGACCGAATTATTCATGATGTACCTCTGGAGGCAATTAATACCTATGATGCGGTAGGACAGACCAATCTTAGGGAGACCGCAGCCCTCATCAATGAATGCCAACTCCTTATCACAGGGGATACGGGGGCTCTCCATATGGCGGATGCTTTAGATGTGCCTTCTATAGGTATCTTCGGTCCTACGGACCCAGCTATATGGGGGTCTTTATCTGACAAATCATTGAGCCTTGTTGCCTCTGGAGTGGATTGCTTGGGTTGCCGCAAAAGAACCTGCCCTCGGAGCGACCACCCTTGTATGGAGGCTCTTGCACCAAAGACGGTGGAGAGGGCCATACGAAGGCTTCTAAAGATGGAGACCATGGAGGCCCTAGTTTCTGAATAACTTCTCTGCCTTAGCTTGAGTGGGCCTTTAGTGACTTGTCTATGTCTACCCGTTGGAGTACTATGGTCCTATAGGGCTTACTATGAGCCTGTCACGAGAAGATAGTAGATGATAAAAAGGAGATATATATGGCAAAGCATACAAAAATCCAAAAGGGCTTATCTGATAAAGATATGTTTAAGGGCTGGGTAGAAACAGCACCAGCAGAAGAGCAAATGATGGAGGAGCAAAAGAAGGCAGAAGCTATTAAAAAACCGGCTCCTCGCTCGGCTAAGGAAGAACTGTATCGGGAATATTTAACCGATAGCTTGGAAACCCAAATCGGAAAACTTCTCTTGGATGTTAAAATGGATTACTTCAAACAGGGAGAAGGAGACTTTTCTGTACAAGTTAAACGGGATGGAATGAATATTATCTTGCAAACAGCTCCTAAAAAAGTAAAGTAGGAAACGATGATAAGCTCTCTAATGGGTAATAGAAAAGCCAGGAAACAGGTCTGTTTCCTGGCTTTTTTGTGGTTCTTGATTTTATTTCACAGTGGCGATTTCCTCGTTGATGAGGCGGGCTGCTTCTTGGCGGTCCTTAGCGGTGGTAATAGGCCGGCCTACTACGAGGCGGGAAGCCCCATCTTGGAGAGCCTTAGCTGGTGTGGCAATCCGTTTTTGGTCGTCACTAGCGGCGAAGGAAGGGCGAACGCCTGGCGTTACGATGAGGAAATCAGGACCACAGGCCTGACGAATCATCTTTGCTTCCAAAGGGGAGCAAACAACCCCGTCCATGCCGGAATCCTTAGCTAATTTTGCCAACTTGATGACTTGGTCAGCGATGGGAAGTTGGCCACCAATTTTAACCCAGTTTTCATCGTCAAAGGAGGTAAGGGCAGTAATAGCTAGGAGTTTAGGTCGCTCCACACCCAATTGAGCCGCCGTTTCCTTGGCGGCTTTCACAGCTTGCTCCATCATGATAGCCCCCCCTTGGCCATGGATGGTGAGCAGGTTGGCACCCAAGCGGGTGAGGCTAGCTACCCCGTGGGCTACGGTGTTAGGGATGTCGTGCAACTTGAGGTCTAAGAAGACTTGTTTTCCCTCTTCTTGTAGGTAGCGGACGGTTTGTTCTCCCTCTGCATAGAAGAGTTCCATCCCTACCTTGTAAAAAGATACGGAATCGCCTAAGGAAGATACGATATCCTTCATTTGATTCATTGTGGAAACGTCGAGTGCGACGATTAATCTTTCATCTGCCATTAGAATGCTCCTTATATATGCCTATAAATCTCTATCTATTGTAGCGAATTTACAGGCTGACTTTCAAGGAAAATGCTATAATAATTAGGATAGTTGGTCTATCAGTATAGACATATAGTATGATTCTCTCAGGTCTCTATGAAACCGAGAATTCCAATAGAAAGAGGTTTATATGTTAAACTTTGTGGCCATAGACTTTGAAACGGCCAATAAATTTCCTAACTCTGCCTTGTCACTGGCTTGTACAGTGGTGGAGAATGGGGCCATTAAGGATACTTGGTATTCCTTAATTAAGCCCCCTTTTCAAACCTTTGATCCAGACTGCACCGCAGTACATGGTATTCAACCTAGGGAGGTAGCCAATGCGCCTACCTTTGATCAACTCTGGCCTGATATTTATGAAACATGTTTGAAAGACCGCATCATACTAGCGCATAATGCTCGCTTTGATGTGGGGGTCCTCCGGGCTACCTTGGACCACTACAAACTAGCTTGGCCGGACAACCAATTTGCCGATACTGTAAAGATTGCTCGCAAGGTATGGCCAACCTTGGTCAACCATAAGCTCAATACGGTGGGGACCTACTTGGGTGTGGAATTTAGACATCACTACGCCTTAGATGATGCAGAGACCTGTGCAAAGATTGCTACAGCTGCAGCTAAGGAGACCCATACAAACTCCCTACCAGAACTCTTGTCTGTCATCAAGGTTCCCTTAGAGGACTTTATCGAAGACAAGCATAGGGCTCGTCAGGCAAAACTGCAAGAAGAGGAGGCTGCCAGTCAGCAAACTAGCCTCTTTTAAGGTATAATAATTACAGTTTCTAATGTTATTGGAGAGGTCATCATGGAACAATACAAACACGACTTTATCGAATTCGCCCTGTCCCGTAAGGTTTTAAAGTTCGGTGAATTCACACTGAAATCCGGTCGTAAATCCCCTTATTTCTTTAATGCCGGTCTTTTTAATACGGGGAAAGACCTGGCTAAGCTCGGCGAATTTTACGCCCAAGCTATCCAAGCATCCGGCTTAACCTACGATGTCCTCTTTGGCCCAGCCTACAAGGGGATTCCAATCGCGACCACTGTATCCGTGGCCCTCTTTAACAAGTACGGTGTGGATACACCAGTTTGCTTTAACCGTAAGGAAAAGAAGGACCATGGCGAAGGGGGCAACCTCATCGGGTCTCCTTTGCAAGGTAAAATCCTCCTTGTGGATGACGTTATCACAGCTGGTACGGCTATCCGTGAGTCTATGACTATTATCGAGGAAAACAAGGCCCAATTGGCTGGTGTTTTGATTGCTCTCAATCGCAAGGAAAAAGGCAAAGGTGACTTGTCCGCTATCCAAGAGGTAGAGCGGGACTACGGCTGCCAAGTCTTCTCCATCATTGATTTAGATGACTTGTTGGCCTTCATAGAAAAGAACCCAGATTACGCACCGCACTTAGATGATATGCGGGCTTATCGGGATCAATACGGCGTATAAGGGAGAAGGTTTTGCTTATGAAATTGAAATCATTAATCCTCACCGGTATGGCCCTCATGGTGGCTAGCTCTGTCTGGGCTGCTAAGCAATACGATTATGTACCTGATGATGGGATGGCTACCTTTACCCATGACAAGAAGGCTATCTTGCGGGATGTACCTTTCATTCGGGATACTATGAAAGTCCGCTTTGATAACCAAAAGCACCTAGTCGTTGTTTTGCCTGGTACCTTAGCTGCGTCTGACGATAGCATTGTCAATGGCCGTCGCTATGTGCGCTATGAGTATCCAGAACTCTACTATCCAAAGGATCTCTCTACAAGTCCTCAAGTATACGTAGATATTCAAAAGGCTCCTTATGTATCGCCAGATGCTAAGACGGCCCCTTTGGAAAAGGTTTTTGAGGAAAAGACCGTCGATTTAAGCGGGACTCCTTACCTAGTTCGCATGGCTTCCTCTAGCCAGTACCCTAAGACCCAGAAGGATTATTTCCCCTTGGTTATGGACGCAGCGACAGCTAGCTTGGATACCTTTGACCCTAGTAAAACTTACTATACCCAAGACCGCATCCCTTGGAACATGATGGAAGCTATTCAAGGTTCTTGGGGGTCTAGTACTTATAAAACAGTTCTTACAGTTAAGGACTATAAAATTAATGGTAACCCTGTAGAAGCAATCTATAACGTTTCCAATCAAGATGGTAAACTGTCCATGTCTATTATTACAGTTAATGGGGAGGCCGTTCATCGTTACCACTTAGTTTTAACAGAAGAAGAATCCTCTATTATGACTAAGGAAAAGGTCTTGTATGTAGATGGTGTTCGTACTAGTCAAGCTAAGGATTTTGGCTTTGCCATGGGCGTTGATCGTTAGTTAACCTCTAGTAATACCACACATACTATAAAGAAGATAAGAAAAAGCCTGTAGGACATGTTCTTGGAACATATCCTACAGGCTTTTGTTTTGTTTCTTGTTTTCGATAGGGGCTTCTTACTAGCTATTAGAAGGCTGGTAAGATCGCGCCTTGGTATTTATCTTGAATGAATTTCTTTACTTCAGGGGATTGTAAAGCTTTCATGAGTTTTTGGATTTCAGGACGATTTTGGTCTCCGTCGCGTACAACCAAGATGTTTACGTATGGAGAGTCGTTACCTTCGATGGCGATGGCATCTTTAGTAGGGTTGAGACCTGCTTTGATAGCAAAGTTAGTATTGATGACCGCGATAGCTACATCATCCAAAGAACGTGGCAATTGAGGCGCTTCCAATTCTACGAATTGAAGATTTTTAGGGTTAGCTGTGATATCTGCTACTGTAGATTTAACAGAGCCACCGTCTTTCAAGGTGATAAGACCTTGTTTTTGTAGGAGAAGGAGGGCGCGACCGCCGTTGGATGGGTCATTAGGAATAGCTACCTTAGCTCCATCTGGGACGTTTTTGATGTCCTTGATTGTGTGGGAATAGATCCCCATAGGTTCGATGTGAACGCCCCCAACGGATACGAGGTGGGCATTATTGGCTGCATTCCATTCATCCAGGTATGGTTGATGTTGGAAGAAGTTAGCATCGATTTCCTTTTCGTTTACCGCTGCGTTTGGTGTATTGTAGTCGTTGAATTCTTTGATTTCAAGGTCAACACCTTCTTTAGCTAGGACTGGCTTAATCTCTTCTAAGATTTCAGCATGTGGCACTGGTGTAGCACCTACGATGATTTTAGCATTCCCATTAGAAGAGGATGGGGTGCTTTTGTCGCTGCCGCAACCTGTCAAGAGGAGGGCGGCAGAAAGGGCAGCTGTTGCTGCAATAGCCCAGATTTTTTTCATGATATGTCTCCTTTTACTAACTAAGAGCTAGTTTTTAAAATAAGGGATGGCCTCCCAGACTTGGGAGGCTTAGGTGTAGTATATAGGGATTAGTCTAGAAACCAGGTACTACAGCACCATGGTATTTTTCTTGGATGAACTGCTTGATTTCAGGTGTTTGCAAAGCTTCTACCAATTTTTTGATTTCTGGACGATTTTCGTCGCCTTTGCGAACAACGATACCATTTACATAAGGGGAATCCTTATCTTCCAAGATTAAAGCGTCCTTAGATGGATCGAGCTTGGCCTCAAGCGCATAGTTAACGTTGATAACCGCCGCTTCTACATCATCGAGAGAACGAGGTAATTGAGCTGCTTCCAATTCAACGATTTGGAGGTTTTTAGGGTTAGCTATGATATCTTGAACGGTAGACTTATCGGAACCGCCATCCTTCAATTGGATAAGGCCAGCCTTTTGCAAGAGAAGAAGGCCTCGGCCACCGTTGGTAGGGTCGTTTGGAATAGCAATTTTGGAACCATTGGCAATTTCAGAAATGGATTTTACCTTATGAGAGTAAAGGCCAATTGGTTCGATGTGGACACCGCCAACGAATACAATGTCCATTGGATGATCTTTAACAAAGTTATTCATGTAAGGAACGGTTTGGAAGAAGTTAGCATCGATGGCTTTTTCGTCCAAGGCTGTGTTTGGTGTTACATAATCAGTGAATTCCTTGATTTCAAGGTCGATTCCCTCTTTGGCGAGGATTGGTTTAACTTGCTCCAAGATTTCCGCATGTGGTACAGGGGATGCACCAACTACGAGTTTGGTATTGGAGGAAGTGGAGGAGCCGCAGCCAGATAAGAGAACTGCTGCACCCAGTACTGCCGCAGCAGCGAGGGCCCAAATCTTTTTCATAGTCATTCTCCTTATTAATTGATTACTATATTTATTAATATGGATATATTGTACTATTTTATTTCATATCAGTACAGTAGAATTTAAAATCGTTTTACTATAGTTTTAAACTATGGATGATAAATTCTAATCCTATTGGTAGGAGACTAATCAAAGACCAATCGATGACATCTAATTTGATGAAAGCCCCTATGGATTCGGTTTTGAATCCATAGGGGCTTTCGTCTGGATACTATGATTATTTAAGTAGTTTGCCTAGGATTAAGGTCAGAGCCAGTATCACATGGTAGAGAATGGTAGAGGCGGCGATCTTGCCCATAGCCTTATCAGCGTGGACTGCATCAGCATAGCGACCAAGGATTTTAACTGCTTGAAGGCCAGGGATAACTGCTATGAAGACTAAGCCCGTATAGAGGGGGAGGACACCAGAGTAAATCCAGGTGGCAATCCAGATAGGATTGAACCAGATCAACATACCCAAGAGGCTGAGAGCTTTATCTTTACCTAGTAGGATAGCTAAGGTCTTGCGGCCGTGTTTACGGTCATTGTTGATATCTCGAATGTTGTTGACAAACATAATCATGCCTACTAAGAGGGTGGAAGGCAAGGCTGGAATGATCAGGGCTGCCGGAATATCGCGTAGCCAAGCGAAGGCGGTGATAAGGACGATAGCACAGCCCATAGTGAGGCCCGAAGCCACTTCTCCTAAAGGGGTCCGAGAGATAGGAAGAGGGCCGCCAGAGTAGAGGAAGGAGACCAAGATACAGAGGAGGCCTACCGGTAAATAAGCCCAAGTAATCTTCCAGGATAGGAAGAGGCCGATGATGATAGGAATCACCATAGTTATTTTTAAAAAGGTAAGGACCAGGGAGGGGCTCATGTGACCCTTGACGATAGACCCTGCATTACCAGCCTTTTGGCCGTGGTCGAGACCGGATTTGTAATCGCAGTATTCATTCCACATATTGGCCACCATTTGGGCGGATACGACGGCTAGAAAAATGAGGATAGTGTAGACGATAGACCATCCTAAACCATCAAAGGGAAAGAGACCGGCAAAGTAGGAAAAGGCGGCCCCTAAGAGCACAGGACTAAAGGCCGCCGCTAAGGTGCGAGGCCGGATGAGGGCGATAAATTCGCGAAACATAAAATCCTCCAGACTAGAACCAGGTATGTAGATACTGGTCACCATATGATTCAAACTAGTATAAGTATATCATTTCTTGGATCCAAGGATGGGTCCTAGTTTCCAAGGGGATGGCAATTGGGCTAGGACGATGCCGGCCGACATGAGAATTACGCCGATAAACTCATAGCCCGTTAGGCTTTCACCTAGGACAAGATAACCTAAAATGGCTCCAAAGACCATTTCTAAACTCATAAGGAGGGAGGCTTCCGTAGGTGGAATTTTGGTTTGTCCCACCAGTTGTCCTGTAAATCCTAAACCTACAGATAGGCAACCACCCCATAGGATGGCCGGCCAGGCAGCCAAGGCTTGGTCCCAGTGGAAGGGGGCAAAGAGAAGGGTGGCTAGAGCCGATAGGAGGGATACGAAGAGAAATTGAATACAGGCTAGGCGGAGGGCTGGGTACTGTTTGGCGAAGACGTTGAGGACTAAGATGTGGCCAACCCAGAAGAGGGTGGATATGAGTAGGAGGGCGTCAGCCCAAGAGATGGCTAGCCCTCCGTGGAGTGTTAAGAGGCCCGCCCCTAGGAGGGCTACTATGACGCCACCCAAAGCTAAGTAGGTAATGGCTTGACCGATAAAGAGACCGACTAGGGGGACCAGAACGATATAGAGGCCTGTAATGAAGGCCGTTTTACCAGCTGTTTCGAATTGGATGGCGTATTGCTGAAGGCTGGTCCCCGTAAAGAGGAAGAGGGCTGCTAAGAATCCTGCAAGGGCTAGGGGGAAGCGGCCTTTCTCCACAGGCTTTGAATCTTTGACTAGGGCCATGATAGGAACAAGGGTAAAGGCGCCTAGGGCAAAGCGGAGGGCATTATAGCCTGTAGGCGATAGGAGATCAGTTACGGTGCGCTGGAAAATAAAGGTAGAACCCCAGAAAAAAGCGGCCATAATTAAGATGAATCTAGCTTGCCACATGGTTGAGCTCCTCCTAGAAGAATTAATAGAATATTTATATTGTACCATGGGTAAAACTAAGCATAGCATGAAAATATATTGTATAATGACCCTAGATCTACAAGTATATGACTATCTATGATAAGGGATGATGATTCGTCATGGATGGGTCGTTAGCGTGCAATGAGGAATGGTTATGAAAAAGACACTCGTGAGTATAATGGCTGCAGGCTTAGTAAGTTTAGCTGCAAGCCTATCTGTAGGTGCGGCCTCGGTGGAATCCGCTACAGGTACATCCATCGCTTTGCCTACAGGCGTTACAGCGACAGATATGAATGCCTTAGATGTGAATGGTAAGAAGGTAGCCTTGTTTGATGCGAAAACTCTGGCGGCTGTTAATACAAATGTTTGTAAGTCACTTGCTAAGAACTCTGCCAAAAATTATGAAGGGGATGCGCTAAAAGGGATTCGCCTCTACCAAGTACAGGGGACTGATACCGATGGTCACCATGTGGGCTATTTAGTCTCTTGTGCCTGGGATGATCAGTTGGCTAAGACCTTTGTAAACCCAAAAGACCGGCAAGTGACTGGTTCTTACTGGGGTCTTCAAGAGTCTGTGAAGGCCAGTCCTAAGGATCTAAAGGCCTTTCATGACGGTTTCCGCCAAGAACAGGATAAGAGTATAGATAATCAAGCCCAAAGCAAAATTAAAACTTACGAATCCTATGCTAAGGCAGGAGCTATGTCGCCAGCACGATTGGCGGATATGAAAGACTCTATCCAAAGAGAAGCAGCCCTGTATAAGCTCTTAGATGCGAACTTGGGTTCTTTGATCATAAGTCCAGTGGTAGGTCAAGCTCATCCGACGACTGTGGGGACTTGGTCTTTAGCTCTTTCCTATGATGGCTTTAGCCTTCCCTTAGGAGGTTCTTTTAAGGCCGTAGATGATGGGACAAATCTCAATGTCTTGGGGATTTTGTCGATAGACGCTTCTCGTCCTTATTGGAATCAAGTCATAAGAAATTTGCAAATTGTTAAGTAGGAGAAAACATATGAAATTATCTTTGAAAGCGATGATTACTGGCGCCTTGGTGTGTACTTCTTTGGCCTCTGCTTCTGCTGTGACTATCACGACACCAGCTGGTTCTTTTTCTACACCTAAGAATGTCAATGCTACTAGCCTATCCCAAAGCCAAGCCTTAGCCTTGCTTAAGGGGACAAAGGCCAAGAATGTGGAGGATGGGAAAGTTCTAAATTCCCTCCAACTGATTGGCCCTAAATTCGACCTCTACCAATTGCAGGGGAAGGATAAGGGAACCTCTAAAACGGCTCTTTTAGCTGTCTATAATGCTAAGGATGATATAGAAGCAGGCTTGACTAAGTCCGCTTCTAAGGTGGCAGGTCTCGATAAGGTTCAAGGGCTTGGCCAATATGCACCACTTCTTAGCGACTTTGGTGCCTCCATTATTAGTCAACAATTCCATGATAAAGACGGGGGAATTGTCGTACCTGATGCTATGATGACCGGCCTTATTAAGTCCGGCAACCAAGCCCTGTCCTCCTCTGAGTACATGCTCAACCAAAGTTTTGCCCGTAAAAAAGCACAAAACCCTAATGCTTCCGATATTAAGGTGAAATTTGAGAATATGGAACTTATCCATCCTGTGGCTAAGACCAAGTATCCAACCTATACAGCAGGAACGCGAGCCCTCATTACTGTGGATGGACTACAATTGCCTTACTATGTAAAGGCTTTTGTAGTCATGAATCCGCAAGCGCCAATAGCTATGGCTCTCCTCACATCTGATGTGGAAGGGGCTTACTTCCAACCTATGGTTGATAAGGCGATTGCTAAACTTAAATAATAAAAAGTGCCTACTAGGTGATTGTGTATCATCTGGTAGGCACTTTTTCTCTTTTTACAATTTATAGCTTTTTTAGAATGTAATCGATGGTGTCCGTATAGGCATTCAGGTCTGTCTTGTTCCAGGAGTAACCTAGGCGGGTGATGGCAGCAGTCCATTTATACTTGTTGGTAAAAGACTTGAGGCCTTTAACTACTTCTTGGCTTTGTGGATTTTCCTTATAAGCATCCATAGCGGCATCTAGGTAGTGAGGATGTTCCTGTTGACTTTGCCGTTGGAAACCATGGATGAAGAGGAAAAGGTCTAGCACTTGGGGGGAGATAAAGGAATTGTATTTTTCCCCATTTTCCCAGTCCAAAAGGGTTATCTTGTTCTTGTCAGGGTCATAACAAAAGTCCCGTAAAGCCGGGCGACCATGAGCTAGCTTGTGGCTATGGAGGTCTGCTAGGGCAGAACCGATGAGGCTGTAGACGGTAGTCCAGTCCTTGTCTAGGTCAGAATAGGTGGAATCCAAGGCAAAGCCAGCCCCCTTGAGGACGAAGTAGTCAGATCCGAAATCCACGATTTCAGGGGCTAGGTCTAAGAGGGAGTTGACTACCTGAATCTTATGGAACTCCCGGAGGAAGGTGAGTTCGCTAGACCCCTTGAGCCATTCACGGCGGCCCGCTAGTTTGCGCTTGATAAAGTAGTCCTGTCCATCGTAGACTAGGTGGATAACCCGTTGGTAGGGCTTGGCTTCTAAGGCGGCGACTACTTCTTCTTTAAAATCCCTTGTACACATATATACTCCTATGATTAGCTAGCAGGCCCTCTTGGTTAGGGGATCCTTAGCTAATGATATTTTCTAGAAATCACATTTTACTCATAAATTATACCATTCCCTATAGGGGATGAGCAAAAAGGGCGAAAAAGAAGGTGCAACAAAAGAGGGCTACCCATATGGATAGCCCTTTATTTGTGAGGTGATTATATGATTCATCTGACAAAGAGTTACCTGCTTGCAAGTTTGGCACTGCCTTGCGTGTAACCCATGAGGATCTACAAGCCTTTATAGAAAGTAAAAGAGATAACGAATAAGTACAAGGGTACCCCACAGATTGTAGGGTACCTTTTCTATTTGATGAAAGGGGGTCGGTTAAAGTGGACGCCCTTATAGATGAGGTCGGTTATAGAGACACCGTTATCTTGGAAATACAGTTTTCCTTGATTATAGAGTAATGGACAAAAAAGTCCATAACTCAAATGGTGGTAAACAAAGCATTACAGAACATGAATTAACAATTGAAACGGCAAAACAATGTGAGTTATTGACACCTTTTAGCATTTCTTGTACAGTGATTGTAGAAGGAGTATGGGTTACACCATTATCGCTAGTTCGATCGTAACCTATACTCCTATTTTTATTTTCAATAACTACACTATATAAATCTATTTTAGTAGGGTTTAGTGTTATACCTTTTTGGCGTTCTTCACCAACAATGCCATTATAGGTGGTGTTACTTAAAGGAACGCCACCTTTTTATTTATATAAGCTAGTGTCATTTTAAATGACGGCGGTTATTACTGACTAATACTCAATGAATACAATGACTTTTTACAGTAATTCAGGGGGATAATCTATAGGCACTATATAAACCAAGCACTCAAGCAGGGCATGGCATACGGCTATTATAACTATCATCGCATGGTGTGCAAAAACTACCCACTGGCGTAACTAACATGTAACAATGTTACATTGTAACACTTGTGTAACGGAGAGTAAGAATAATAGGTAGTGTCATTTAAAATGACGGTATTCTATCTCTATCTCTAGTGTACATTTGTACAAAGTTTGTACAGAGTTATGAAAAATCATATAAAAGTGTGCAATAAAAGAGGGCTACCCATACGGATAGCCCTTTATTTGTGAGGTGATTATATGATTAATTTGGTGTGCAAAAGTGTTGGCAGAGAAGGAGGGATTTGAACCCCCGCGCCGGTTGCCCGACCTACCGCATTTCGAGTGCGGACCCTTCAGCCACTTGGGTACTTCTCCGCGCCTTTGCTTGTTGGCGTCGTTCTTTAAAGAAGTCTTTCATAATTTGACTGCATTGATCAGCCAATACACCGGCCCTAACTTCTGGCTCGTGGTTGAGGCCAGGATGGGAGAGGATGTTGAAGAGAGACTCTACGGCGCCTCCTTTGTAATCGCTGCTGCCATAAACAATCCGGTCGATCCGGCTGTTGATGATAGCACCAGCGCACATAGGACACGGCTCTATAGTAACATAGAGGGTACAGCCCGTCAAACGCCATCGTTCCAGTAATTGATTGGCTTCACGGATAACCAGCACTTCTGCATGGGCCATGGCATCATGGTCTAATTCACGGCGATTATGGTGGCGAGAGATAATCTGTCCGTCTTTAACAAGGACGGCGCCGATGGGAATTTCCCCCAGGTCGTAGGCCTTGCGGGCCTCTTTGAGGGCCTCTTCCATAAATGTAATATCGTCGTTCATAGGGACTCCTATACTTGCTGTAAATCGGATTAGTAAGGGGAATGGGTACTAGGCACTAAGCACTAAGCACCAGGCGCCAGTCTCTAGGCTAGTGAGTGGCTAATATAAAAGGAGTAAATAATATTTATTATATAATAAATAATTCTTTATGTTTATCCCTCAAAGTGGCAGACTGAGCCTGTAAATTGTATAATAGAAATTACGATTGTAGTACCTTATATAAGGAGAAGCATTCATGAATAAGAAAACTCTCGCTGCAAGCTTTGCAGCAGCGGCACTGGTTTCCCTCGCGGGGACGCCTGCACATGCGGAAACCGTGCTCTATGTACCGCAAGATGACCGGCCAGTGTCCTTGCAATATACGGTAGATACAGCGGAAGCAGCTGGCTTTACTGTTCTTACACCACCACAATCCATCATTTCCGGCAAGACCTACCAAGGGCAGGCCGATCAATTGTGGAACTGGGTGGAACAAAATGCGTCTCGGGCGGACGTGATGGTCTTGTCTACGGATTCTCTCGTCTATGGCGGCCTAGTAGACTCTCGTAAGCACAACCTACCATTATCTACTTTGCAAACTCGCCTGGCTCGCATTAAGGCCCTCAAGGCTAGCCATCCTACTACACAAATTTATGGCTTCGGCACCGTTATGCGGTCTCCTAGGGCTTCTGGTGGTGGCACAGAACCAGCTTACTATGCTGATTATGGGCCTACCATTTTCCAAATTGCAGCCCTCCAGGATAAATTAGATGCTGGTAATTTGACTCAGGCGGAAGCGACTAAGCTCTTGAGCCTCCAATCTCAAGTACCTACTGAGTACTTGCAAGATTGGTTCAATCGCCGGGAAGAAAATATGAAGGTTAATAAGGGCCTCATCGATCAAGCCCGGGAAAATACCTTTGCCTACTTTGCCTTAGGCCACGACGATACTTCACAATTATCCCAATCCGCTATGGAAGGGCGGTATTTGTCTGACTATGCCAAGGGAATTCCAGAAACCAAGTATGGCTCCTTCCCTGGGGCTGACCAATTGGGCCTCCTCCTTATGGCTCGGGCCCGTGTAGACCGGACAGGTGACCACCCTAGCTTTGAAGCTATCTATCCATTGGGCGGGGGATCTGAAACCGTACCCCATTATGAAGATCAAACGGTGGGTAAGACCTTGGCAGAACACGTACAAGCCATGGGTGGCACCATGGTGACCCAAGGGAAACCATCCGTCCTTTTGGCTGTTAATACGCCATTGACTAAGACGACAGGTGAATCGGAAGCCTTCGAAAACTTCCCTATGATTTCCAATTCCACCAATGCCTTTGTGGACCGGATTCAGGAGGCTGTGGGACAAGGTGTCAATGTATCCATTGCAGATATCGCCTACTCTAACGGATCTGATAACACCCTAGTAGGGGCTCTCTACAAACGAGATTTGCTCTTTAAGATCGGTTCCTATAATGGTTGGAACACAGCCTCTAATACGGTGGGATATGCTATTGCACAGGGTTATTTGTCCAAGTACATGACCCCTGAAGCTCATAAGAAGATGATGGTTCAACAATACTTGGATAACTGGGCTTACCAAGCGAATATTCGTAAGGATATTTACCGCATGCAATCCTCCATTCGGACGGACAATGTGCGTTATTCCGGAACGGATAATCAAAAGTATGAAGAGTACCTCAATGAACGGGTACAAGATTTTGCACAAAAATACTTGCAAGTAGATCCTCGTACGGTAAAAGCGACCCTCCCTTGGGGCCGCCTCTTCGAAACGGATATCACCGTCTACGATCACCCATCGGTACCACTTCAAAAGGACTTGCGCCTAGAACGGGAAAAACAGGCCCGTATCAAGGCGGCAGAAGCGGCTCGCCAACAACAGGTCGAAGCCTATCAAAAGGCTAACCAATCCGTGCCACCGGCCCTCCTAGTACCGATTACAAGCGACCCACAAACGACGCCTGCTAAGTAGGTGGTGAAGGCGTGAAAAAACCATTTCTTCCTGAAATTACCTATATGCGGGGCCTCTGTATGCTGGGGGTTATCGCTATTCATGTAGGGTCGTTAGCCCTATCGAATCCCCAAGCTAATATACAAGTCATAGGATTTTTGGAAATCCTTTCCCGCTTTGCGGTGCCAGCCTTCTTCTTCCTGTCGGCCTTCGGCTTCTTTTACCATAGGTCAGTAGATGAGGAATTTTCCTATAAGGAATTTATGACCAAGCGCATTCAGGTGGTCTTTTGGCCCTACCTAGTGTGGTCTCTCTTCTATATCATCTATAACAGTATAGGAGCTCATAGCCTAGGAGGGCTTATGCCAGGGGCCTTGGGCCCAGCCCTCCTCTTTGGGAATGCCATGTACCACCTCTACTTTTTGGTAATCCTCCTCTGGTTCTACCTCATGATGCCCCTCTGGCGTTGGGCTGTTAGGGTGGTCCTTAAGGCGCCCGTCTTCTGGTTGACTTGTTTGTTTATCCTGCAGATGGGAGTTGATTTTATATCCTCCTACAGATTGGGTGCATGGATGGCTCCTTATGGGGCGGCCCATCCAGCCCTCCAGTACCTAGTGGATATGCGACTTAACTATTGGGTTATCCATTATGTGTGGATCTTCCTTTTGGGAGCTGTTTGCGCAGAAAAGTACGAGGCTGTCCAAGCTTGGCTTTGGAAGTATCGCCTTGTCTTAGGTGGCGCTTTTGTCCTATCGGCAGCGTCCATGCTAGGAGCTTATTATTATGTCATGGACCAATGGCATTACACCCTCCTGGAAGCCATTTATACAGTCCACCAACTGAGCCCTATGGGCGTGGCCTATACAGGTATCGGTACAATTTTCTTCCTCTTCCTCTTTGCTCAATCGCCTATGAACGATTTTGTGCGTACCATGTGGCAGGAGATTGGGGACAAGTCCTACGGTATTTATTTAGTCCACCCTCTCATGCTCATCTGGCTAGGGGCTGCTATGGCTCATATGGGATGGATTTACACTAGTAGCCATGTCCTTTTGGTCTACGTATTGGCTGTGGCTATGTCTTACTTGTCTACCCTAGGACTTTCACAGCTTCCTAAGGGTATTCGAAAATATATATTAGGTCATTAATTGACCCAGTTTGTCACTTTCACAGAGAGTGATGGTTATGAAAGGGATCTATCGTGATTCAATTGCAACATATCAGCAAGGTCTACGAGGGGAAAAATCGCGTAGAGGCGCTGAAAGATATTAACCTTTCCATTAAGGAAGGGGAGATTTACGGTATCATCGGTCATTCCGGTGCCGGTAAGTCTACACTCATTCGCTGCATCAACATGTTGGAACGACCAACATCTGGTGCGGTTATCGTCGATGGCACTGACTTGGTGTCCTTGTCCGAAACGGAATTGCGGAAGGCTCGCAAGTCCATTGGTATGATTTTCCAACACTTCAATCTTTTATCATCTCGGACGGTTTACGAAAATGTAGCCTTTCCTTTGGAGCTTCAAGGCCTATCTAAGAGCCAAATCAAGGAACGGGTTATGCCCATCCTTGATATCGTTAAGTTAACCGACCGGATGGATAACTATCCATCCCAATTGTCTGGTGGCCAAAAGCAACGGGTAGGGATTGCTCGCGCCTTGGCTTCTGATCCTAAGGTTCTCCTTTGCGATGAAGCAACGTCTGCCTTGGATCCAACTACGACCCAAGATATTTTGGACCTCTTGAAGGATATTAACCGCAAGATGAACTTGACCATTATCATGATTACCCATGAAATGCAGGTAATCCGTGAAATTTGTGACCATGTAGCGGTGATTGAAGGGGGATATATCTTAGAAGAGGGGACTGTAGTGGATGTGTTCACCAATCCTCGTGAAAAGACAACCCGAGAATTTATCGGCTCGGTGGTTAAAGAAGACCTTCCAAAAGAAGCCTTGGCCCACCTCAATATGCAGGACACTTGGGCAGAGGGGACAGCGCCTGTAGTCCGCCTCAAGTTCACTGGCAATGCTACAGATGAACCAGTGGTAGCGGGTTTGGTTAAACGTTTTGGCCTAGATGTATCCATCCTCTTTGGCGGGATTGACTATATCCAAGATACATCCGTAGGTCGCCTCATCATCGTCCTCGAAGGCGAACGGTCTAAGGCACAAGAAGGGCTTGATTACATTAAGGAATTACCAATTGGAAGTGAGGTGATCGGTTATGTCCCAACAAATCATTAATCTCTTGATTCAGGGTGTCGGTGAAACCCTACAAATGACGGTCATTTCTACGATTGCTTCCATGATTATCGGCATCCCTTTGGGGGTTATCTTGGTAGTGACCTCTAAGGGCCATATCCTGGCTAATAAATTCATCAATACCATCTTGGGGGCCATCGTCAATGCAGGTCGGTCCATCCCATTCATCATCTTGATGGTTGCCATCATTCCATTTACCCGCATGGTGGTGGGTACCTCCATTGGGACTACAGCGGCTTGTGTACCGTTAACCTTGTCCGCTATTCCATTCTTGGCTCGTTTGGTAGAGACGTCCATTAAGGAAGTTAATTTTGGTGTTATCGAAGCAGCTCAAACTATGGGTGCTTCTCCCTTCCAAATTATTAAGAAGGTTCTCCTTCCTGAATCTAAATCTAACATTGTAGATAATGTAACGGTATTGGTAGTTAACCTCATTTCCTACTCCGCTATGGCTGGTGCTATCGGTGGGGGTGGTCTTGGTGACATTGCTATTCGCTACGGTTACCAACGCTTCCAAGGGGATGTGATGATTGCTACTATCATCATCCTTATTGTAATGGTTCAAGTATGCCAAATGATTGGTGACACCATTTCTCGTCGTCTCAATCACAAATAGAGGTTCTTATGGTTAACGAAAAGTTACGGTCCCAAGATCATGACGAACTCTTTGAGGCAATCTTGACCATGGAAACCATAGATGATTGCTACGCCTTTTTTGAGGACCTGTGCACCATCAAGGAAATTCAATCTTTGGCCCAACGCTTGCAAGTGGCTAAGTTATTGCGAGCTGGAGACTCTTACGAGACCATCGTAGAAAAGACGGGGGCCTCTACGGCCACTGTATCTCGGGTTAAGAGATCCCTAGTCTATGGGGCTGATGGTTATAACCGGGTGTTGGATTGCTTAGAGGCCAAGCATAAGGCCTAAGGAAGGGTTTGTTATGGATATATTGGGATTAGGGCCCGACTACTCGGTAGCCCTCTTACTCCTCATTGCAGGGGCCTTTGCAGGCTTTGTGGATTCTATCGTTGGCGGTGGTGGCTTGGTGTCCGTGCCGGCCTTTCTCCTGACCAACCTACCACCGGCTATGGCCCTAGGGACCAATAAGTGCTCCTCTATCTTTGGGGCTGCAACGGCATCGATTACCTTTATCCGTAATGGCATGGTGGATTTTCCCTTTGTTAAGAAACTGTTACCCTTCGTTTTTGTGGGCTCTATGCTTGGGACCTTCTGTGTCATATCCCTGCCGCCCCTCTATGTAAAACCCCTCCTAATCATCCTACTCATAGGCGTTATGACCTATGTGTTGACCAAGAAATCATGGGGGGAGGTAAACCGCAAGACGGCGGTAGTGGGCAAGGCCCTCTATGCCTGTATGGGCATGGTCCTCTGCCTAGGCTTCTACGATGGCTTCATAGGCCCTGGGGTAGGGACCTTCTTCATTATGGGCTTTATCTACACGGGCTTTGACTTTGTTCATGCCTCTGGTAATGCTAAGGTCATGAATTTTACTTCTAATTTGGCCTCTCTACTAGTCTTCATCGCTATGGGCTATGTCAATTTTTTCTTTGGCCTATCCTGTGCTGTGGGACAAATTATCGGCGCCTCTATGGGGGCTCGCTTGGCTATCTTGAAGGGATCTGACTTTGTCCGGGCGGTCTTTATTGTAGTTACCTCAGTTATGCTGATTAAACTTATTTGGGACTACATATCCACAATATTATAAAAGTTGGCTCCTCACTTTTCTATGAGGGGCCTTTCTTTTATAATGAAGATATCTATTTCTCTTTCCCTGTTTGTGTATTGTGAAAGCTCTCTAAGTAGAGACCTCGGCTCTTTTTGCTTGAGGTGGATGAGGATTAAACTATGCCCTATAATATTGAAAATCAAGTAGCCCTAATCTCGGGGGGGACCTCTGGAATTGGGTATGCGACAGCTGAAATTTTATTGCGTCAAGGCTGGTCTGTGGTCATTAATGGCCGCCGGGAAATGCATGGTGAAAAGGCTCTGGTCAAACTTCGGCGTATTTCCTCCAAGGTTCGATTTGTCGCTGGAGACGTGTCTAAGCTCTCTGACTGCCAACGTATTGTGAAGGAGACCGTGGACCGGTTTGGCCCCATTACGGCTTTAGTTACAGCGGCGGGCTACTACGAGGAAACACTTTTAGCGGATGTGACGGAAGCTTCTTTTGACGAGATGTTTGGAACCAACGTCAAGGGAACAGTCTTTCTATGCCAAGCAGCCCTGCCTTATTTACGTCAGTCCCGGGGGGCTATCGTGACCGTCTCTTCGGATGCGGGTCTGCAGGGGAATGTGGCCTGCTCTACCTATGGGGCATCCAAGGGGGCTATCGTCTCCTTTACCAAGTCATTAGCCCTAGAAATGGCTCCTTATAAGGTGCGGGTCAATTGCGTTTGTCCAGGCGATGTGGATACATCCCTCTTAGATAAGCAAATCGCTCGGGGCAATCAGGATGCAGAGCAAGCTAAACGTGAGATGGGCGAGCATTATCCTTTGGGCCGTATTGGCTTACCTGATGAAGTGGGTGAGGTCATCGCCTTCTTGATTAGCGATAAAGCCTCCTTTGTCACAGGGGCCGCTTGGACCGTCGATGGGGGCCTTACCTCTTGGTAGACTTAGGGGTGGCTTAGGATAAGACACTTCTTTATGTATATATAACAAAGATTTTATACACATTTGGCCTAAAGCTCTATATAATAGAAGTATAGCCTTATTAGGTTCGTTATGAATATTCTTAGGAGGTTCCTATGGCTGATCAATACACATTTACATCTATGATGCCAGGTGCTCAAGATAAGGGCTACCGGGCTGACCAATACATCGTCTGGGGGGCTGGTCGCGCCGCTGCTTTGGCCTTAGCTCCTCGTTTTTCCACAGTAGCTCTCTTGGGTAATGCGGCCTATATGGTAACTCGCCTTGCACAAGTTCACGAAGTAGACCTTAAAACGGGTGCTATTACTGGTTTTGTAGCTGGTCTTGCTACAGCGGTTACTACTGCAGCTGTATCCCTCTTAGTGCCAATTCAAGCCGTTCGTATTCCTGTGGCTGTAGGTCTTACTTTTGCTATTGGTAAAGCGGCTAACATGTGGATCGAAGATGGCATGCCTGCTGACATCAGCCGTTATAAACCTATGTTGGATTCCTGGATGGAAGAAGGGAAGGCTTTGGCTGCTTCTTTTGCTGCTGCAGGCTATCAAAACTTGCCACAAGGGGGTAAGGACCTTTGGGATGGCATGGAAAATGAAGCTAACTGGTATGCGGATAAGCTCAAAGATCAATACGATAAAAAAGTCTCCCCTGCTGTAGAAAAATGGGATAAGGAAACTAAGTATGTCGTTCATGATAAGGCGGCTCAAGCCGTATCTCAAGTAACTGATCGTGTGTCCTCTGCGGTAGACAAGGCTAGTAATGCAGTTGGTGATGCAGCCGCTGTAGCCAGTGATAAAGCTAGTGAAGCTTATGCTACCGTGTCCACTAAGGCTAACGATACAAAAGAAGCTCTCTCTGATGCAGTGGAAAAAGCGCAAGCTAAGGCTGCTGATGTGAAAGAATCTCTTAAGGATGGTGTTGCAACAGCGCAAGCGACAGCTGGCCTGGCTAAGGATATGGCCAAGGTAACAGCTCAACAAGTGAAGGAACAAGTGGCTAACAAACTTGGTAAATAGGTGATCCTATGAAATTAACAAGTCTAATCAAGTATGGGAAGTTCTTCTCTAATCGTAAGTTCTTATCCTTTATGTCTAATCTATCTGGCAAGTTTGTCTTCATGCGTCGGGCCCTTATCCTCTTTTACTGCTTGCGAGATCCTGATACGCCTAAATACGTTAAGGTGATTATCGCAGGAGCCTTGGGTTACCTTATGGCTCCCATTGATATTTTGCCTGATACCATCGCAGGTCTCGGGTGGTTAGACGATATGGCAGTGTTAGGCCTAGCCTTTAAGGTGGCCAACAAGTACGTAAAGGATATCCATAAGGACAAGGCGAAAAAGTTCGTTCCCTTCGGAAAAGAAAATATGGATTAGAAAACGGAGGCCTTGCCTCCGTTTTGTTCTATAGGGAAAGTAACTAGATTTATTTTGTGTGTAAAGTATGTGTTATAAGGGAGATATTTATAATGGATGGATTTTCTGAAAAGGCCTTGATGGCTCTTGGGGAATGTTATGTATATGGTTTGATTGACCCTCGTGGCGGTAAAAAAGAAATATTCTATATTGGTAAGGGCACTGGTAATCGGGTTTTTGGACATGAAAAAGAAAGCTTAAGCAATCCAGATAGTGAAAAGCTGAAACTCGAAACTATAGAGGCCATTAAAAGTGAAGGCTTGGAGGTTGAAAAGATAATAATTAATTCCAATTTATCAGAACAGCAAGCCTTTGCCGCAGAAGCCGCCCTTATTAATGTTTTTAGGTATCTTGGTGACTTGACTAATATCGTAGCCGGTCATCATTCGGCAGGGGCTTTGACAGTAGAAGAATTTGAACGGGTAAATGGTGCGGTAGACCTTGAAGAGAGCGATATCCACCATAGGATCCTTGTTATTAAGATTAACAAACTGTACGAGGATATGCGCAAAGATGAGGGTGGAAAACCTAGGGAAATAAGTGAAAAAGAACTTTATGATGCGGTTAGGGGTATTTGGCGTATGTCCTATAATCGGGCTCAATCAATAGACTATATCTTTGGCGTCTATAATTCTCTAATTGTAGCAGTATATAAGCCAAGTGCTTGGTATACATGTGGCGATGCCTTAGATAAATTACCTAGACCAGACCTTATAATTAATGATGCCAATAAAAATCGTTTGTTCTTTGAAGATAAAGACTTTGAACAGGCTCTAGCCGCTAATCAGCTTGACCAAGCTTGGGATGAAAATGAACAATTTTATCGGTGGAAATCTATTGCCAAACTCAAGGTAAATCAAAGTGCACAAAATCCTATTACCTATTTGAATCCTTTAGGGGATAAACAAGTAGATGAGTAATGTAGAATTTATAGGATTTTTATCTATCCTGAGTTCTCACTCAAGTCCTTCCTATTAGGGAAGTTGTGATTTTATTGACAGTCTCAGTCCATGAGAATAGAATAAACTTTGTGATTCTCAAGAGGATATATGAATGTATAGTGTTAAATTAAAGGTGCGGTTTTACGAAACGGATATGATGGGCATCGCCCATCACTCCAATCATTTCCGCTGGTTTGAACTCGCCCGAGTAGAATATTTGCGCCATTTAGGCGTCAACCTATGGGATATGATGGACGAAGACATCGTCTTTCCTATTGCCCATGTCCACTGTGACTATAAAGAGCCTGCCAAGTATGATGATGCCATTCGGATTGACACTTACTTGACCAAGATGACCCGAGCTCAAATGGTCTTTTCCTACAAGATGTATCGGGACTCTGATAATACCCTCTTGGCTACAGGGGAGACAAAAAATGCCTTTACCTCTAAAACTACCAATAAGGTGGTTCGCTTAGAGGATAAATACTTCCTCCCCCTCAAGGAAGCTCAGGAGGTTATGGAATGACGGACGCAACTAAAGAAGTCCTACGCCGTCGCCCTATTGGGGTCTTTGATTCTGGTGTAGGGGGCCTGTCGGTCTTGAAAGTTCTCCGTGAGACCTTTCCGCGGGAAGATTTCGTCTATATAGGAGACAATGCTAATAATCCTGTGGGGAATAAGTCCCACGAAGAGATTATTGATATTGCTTGCCATATTGCGGATACCCTCAGCCAGGTACCCGTTAAGATGATGGTGGTAGCCTGCAATACCTTCACCGTTGTAGCCTTGGACGAGATCCGTGAACGGGTAGAGGTACCTGTTGTAGGCGTATGCCAGGGGGTTAAGACGGCCATCCTCATG
>CAKPUJ010000005.1:0-42313 GCA_934191645.1 uncultured Veillonella sp.
CAATTGAATAGCCCTTGGGCGGCCAGCATCCATGAGAGCGTTAAGGGCCGACCGAATAGTCCGTCCCGTATAGAGCACATCATCAACGAGGATGACCAACTTTTCCGTTGTATCGATTTCGAACTGATGCCCTTCCTTAACTCGTAGGTCCCGGTCATCCCGATAAAGAGCCACATTCATAGGTTGACACTCTATCGCCACTCCTTCAATGGCTTGAATTTGAGCCTGCAGCCGTTTAGCTAAGGGAAGACCTCGACGCTCAATACCTATGATAATAGCATTATCTAATCCCTTATTACGCTCTAATATTTCATGGCTTATGCGACGAATCCCCCGCATAATCGCTGCTTGGTCTAATAATACTCGCTCTTGACCCATGGTCACTCCTACTTTCTAAGATGGTAGTCTTTAGCAAATGCAATACAAGCCTTAAAATCATCTGGTAAAGGTGCTTCAAAATGCATCTTTTCCTCTGTCATGGGATGAACTATGTCTAGGGTCCTAGAATGCAAGGCCTGGCCTATGATAGGGAAGTCCATCTTACGGTAGCCATAAAAAGGATCATTAACCACAGGGTGACCAATATAGGCAAAGTGCACCCGAATTTGATGAGTCCGCCCTGTTTCTAAAACACATTCCACTAAGGTGTGATGACCATACCGTTCCACCACGGTAAAATGAGTAACCGCTTCCTTAGAGTTTTCAAAGACTACGGCCATCTTCATGCGGTCTTTGGGATGACGACCTATAGGGGCCTTAATAGTCCCCTTCTCTTCCGTAATATTACCCTGTACCAAGGCGTAGTAAGAACGACGGGCCGAGTGAGCCTTCACTTGGGCTGCTAAGCCAATATGGGCGGCATCATTTTTTGCTGCCATCATGACACCAGACGTATCCTTATCCAAACGATGGACAATACCTGGGCGAATTTCTCCATTGATACCTGATAAGTCCTTACAATGGAATAGCAAGGCATTAACTAAGGTCCCACTATAATTTCCTAAAGCTGGATGGACAACCATACCACGAGCTTTATTAAGGATAATAATGTCATGGTCCTCATAGAGGATGTCCAAAGGGATATCCTCTGGAATAATTTCGGTCTCTTCCGGTTTTGGTATGGACCAAACTACATGGTCTCCTTCATTGAGACGGCTATTAGCCTTAGCCTTTTTACCATTAAGGATTACATGACCATCCTTGATAATAGTTTGAATAAAAGACCGAGACCCTTCTATATGGTCAGTCAAAAAAAGATCCAAGCGCAAGCCCTGTCCCTCTTGGGGCACTTGTACATCATGTGTATCCATTACTCATCCTCACTATCACTTGCAATCATATAGTAGGCCACCAAGAATATACCTATCACAATTCCTATATCAGCTACATTAAAAATGGGCCAGATAAGAAAATCGAAGAAGTCTACAACTCCATCTTGAACAAAACGATCAATGGCATTACCTACAGCGCCCGCTAATAGCAAACCTGTTCCTAACTTTAGATAACTTGGTCCCTCAGCAATTTCCTTATACTTATAAGCCAAAGAGACAAGCAAAATCACTACAATCGCCAAGAAAAAGATGCGCTGGTCCCTAAGAATGCCAAAGGCCGCACCATGGTTTAAAATATAGGTCCAATGAAAAAGACCAGGAACCACTACGATAGATTGGCCTAAGGCCATATGGGTCTGCACATAATATTTAGATGCTTGGTCCAGTATGAGCCAAGCAAGTGTGATGATATAAAACACAGCTTACCTCAAATAAAACGAGTCTATTTTAACAGTCCCTTAAGACAATAAGAGTGTTACCAAAACTAGTAACACTTACTTATTTATTATACGATAGCCCCTTTTTAGGAGCAATAAAAAAAGCCCCTCGTAAGGGGCTTTTTTGTGAGCTCAAAATTATTGAGCGGAGATAGCGGATACTGGGCAAACAGCTTCGCAAGAACCGCAGTCGATGCAAGCATCGCCAATAACGTATTGAGTTTCACCTTCAGTGATTGTTGCCACTGGGCAAACAGATGCACAAGAACCACATTTGATACAAGCGTCAGAAATAACTCTCATGATAAACCTCCAAATATATAGCTTAATTGTTATCATTTAAAATTAGGCACTTGCCTTATTACATTCTCATTATCACACAGGCCCTCCCCTTTGTCAAACAATTTAAGAGCTAAATTCCTATTATTTTTTTGCAAGTTTCCTGTGCATTAAATTCATGATAAACCGCCATTTAACAGTATTTGATAGTATTTATCATTTTCCAATTCCCTAGTAAACCACCAAGGATTTTACCACGACATGACTAATATGATGTTCTCATTTAAGTCCTTATTAGTTTTTGATACAATTCTCAATATAAAATAATATGCAAAACATTATAGGTAGATCCGTCTAAGAGAAATACTGCAAAGGCAATCTAAAACCAGGGTAAAACAAAAGCTTACGAAGTGCTAACACGCGTAAAAAGGGCTCCCTAAGGAGCCCCTATATGTCTAGACAGTATTCAGCTTTTCTATAATTCTTGATTCTATCAGCTATGAAACTAGCCTAAAACTAGCCTAAAACGATCATAGGCCCGCCAGCCGGAACGGTTTGTCCCGCTTCAACAAGAACTTCAGACACTACAGCATCAGCTTGTGCAAAGATTTCGTTTTCCATCTTCATAGCTTCCAAGGTAAGGAGCAAGTCCCCCTTCTTAACGGTTTGACCGACAGTGACAGCTACAGCGATAACCTTACCTGGCATAGGCGCATTCACCGTATTAGCACCAGCGGCTACAGTAGGTGCCGCTTGTGGCGTTGGTGCGGCTACAGGAGCTGGTGCTGGTGCTGTAGTTGCCGCCTTAGGCGCAGATGGTGCTTTACTAGCAGGCTTGTTAGACTTTACTTCTTCGACTTGTACTTCATAGGATTTACCATTAACAGTGACGTTAAAAGTTTTCATAATTGGTCCCCCAGTTAATTCTTATAAGGATTTGTGTGCTTGGAAGCGACCTTCCAAAGCCCAGTTGCTCATAGTTTGTGCCAATGGACGAATGGATGCAACTTGTGCAGGAGAGTAACCCATCGCACAAACAGCGCCCATAATAACAGCCACTAGCTCTTCATCCAAATCATGTACCGCATAGCGCGTTGTTTTAGCGAGCCGTGCAGGTGGCACTACAGGAATCTTAGGTTGTGGTGCAATCACCACAGGGGCTTCCACGCGAACTGGGGCCAGCACCTTTTTCGTTTCTTGTTCAGGCACCTCTTGTTCAAGTGCCTCCGTGTCAGGTGTTACTGCCGCTACGATAATTTCCTTGCCCTTGGCCATATTAATGACAACCCAGGCGATGATAATAGCAGCAATAATGATGGCGATTATGCCCACCACATACACGAACATAGGAATTTGTGATAATACTTCCATAAGCCCCTCCTACAATGGCATATTGCCATGTTTTTTAACAGGACGGCTTTCCCGTTTAGTAGCTAACATAGCCAAGGCATTGACGATGTAAGGGCGGGTTTGTTGTGGTTCAATAACACCGTTTACATAGCCTCGTTCAGCAGCCTTATATGGTGTAGCAAACTCACGTACATATTCTTCTGTTTTAGCTTCCTTATCAGCATCCTTGCGGAAGATGATATTAGCTGCCCCTTGTGGCCCCATAACTGCGATTTCAGCGGTTGGCCATGCAAAGACTTGGTCAGCCCCCAAGTGTTGGGAACACATAGCAATATAAGCACCGCCGTAAGCTTTACGGGTAATAATAGTTACTTTAGGTACAGTGGCTTCGCAATATGCATAGAGCATCTTAGCACCATGACGGATAATGCCCCCCCACTCTTCCTTAGTGCCAGGCAAGAAACCTGGTACATCTACAAAGTTAACCAAAGGAATATTAAAAGAATCACAGAAGCGGATAAAGCGAGCTGCTTTATCGGAAGCATTGATATCGAGGCAACCAGCCATAACATTTGGCTGGTTAGCCAAGAGCCCTACTGGTTTACCATCAAAACGAGCAAAGCCGATGATAATATTTTGCGCGTAGGATGCCTGTACTTCAAAGAAGTCCCCATTGTCAACAACAGCCCGGATAACATCTTTCATATCATAAGGCATATTAGGATTATCAGGCATAAGATCATTTAAGGACTCATCCATGCGATTAGGATCATCCGTAGGTTCAAGGCTTGGTGCTTGATCTACATTGTTACTTGGCAAGAAGGTCAATAATTGACGAATTTGTTGAATACAATCCATTTCATCTTGCGCTGCAAAATGGGCTACGCCGGATACCGCATTGTGCGTAGCAGCCCCACCGAGGGCTTCTGCTGTCACCTCTTCACCAGTTACAGTTTTGATAACTTGAGGACCGGTAATGAACATTTGAGAGGTATCTCTCACCATGAAGATAAAGTCTGTAATAGCAGGAGAATATACGGCACCACCTGCACATGGCCCCATAATAACGGAGATTTGAGGGATTACACCAGAGGCTTGGGTATTTTGGAAGAACATACGACCAAAGCCACCCAAGGCATCAATACCCTCTTGGATACGTGCCCCACCGGAATCGTTGATGCCGATAATAGGTGCACCCATCTTCAAAGCCATTTCTTGAATGCGAACAATCTTATTGGCGTGCATTTCCCCCAAGGACCCACCAGCTACGGTAAAGTCTTGGGCATAAGCATAAACTAACCGACCTTCAATGGTACCATAACCCGTTACTACACCATCAGCAGGTAATTCTTTTTTCTCTTGACCAAAGTTGGTACAACGGTGTTTTACCAATTGATCCATTTCGACAAAGCTATTTTCATCAAACAATGCGGTCAAGCGTTCACGAGCGGTCATCTTCCCTTGCTTATGTTGTTTTTCTACAAGGGCCTCACCGCCGCCTTCTTGGACAGCGTCCAACTTGGCGCGCAATGCATCAATTTTTTCTTGTACTAATGACATATATGCCTCCTAGTGCACATTAAATTACATATCTATCATACCGCAAAGTGAGGTCATTTTCTAGTACCAAGTAATAAAACTTAGTACTAATCATATAAAGCCCTCTAGGACGAAAAAAACTGCACCACCATAGGGCCTAAGCCGAGTGAAAGTGCAGTTGAAAATATTCTATCCCTCTATCTGAGTAAGCCTATTGTCCTTGTTGACCAAATCAACTTCCTTCCAGGACTTAGATGACTTAATCAGGGCCGCCCCCCACCCTAAGAGTTGCCAGAATATAATATTAACTTGATGGCTATAGAGCTCGTGGTCGGATAGACCAGACACAAGCATGGCTACAACCAGGGCTGCCACCCCATAGTGGGCAGCTCGTATAAAGCGAGTCCCTTTGAGGCGGCCAGCCTTAAGGACATGACCCAAAAAAGTCGCCATTAGAATTAAGGTCCCAGGTATACCGATTTCTGCTAAATAATTCAGGTACATATTATGTGCATGGAACATACGAACCACAGGGTCCTGAATAAAGTAGTTATAATCTGGGTAGACCTTGATAAAAGTATTCCATCCCGTCCCTAGGATAGGATAGTCTTTGATAATATAGGAGGTAGAATCCCAAAGAGCCCACCGCATCGCAGAAGACGTATCTGTCCCCATAAAGAGGGACCAAAGGCGAACTGCCACCTCCCCATGGTAGAAGAAGAGAACGATAGGCACCAATAAGAAGGTTAGGAAGATTCTCCTATCCACGGCGACTGCCCAATAGAAGACCATAGCAGCGAAGGAAATCCAAATTCCCCTAGAATAGGTCAAGAGCATGCAGAGGATTAAGAGGATAGTTATAGGCAAAACCTTAAAAACAGACCTATAATCCTTAGCTTTCCCATAGACCAAGAGATAGGAACCTACCACGGCCAAAGCCATGAGCAAATAGGCCCCCAAGAGATTAGGGTTAAGTAACGTCGATGCCATCCTGCGCTTGAGTTCTGGAAAGGCCTGTGGATCTACCCATTCCTGCATTTCAGGAAGGGGCACCAAGATATACTGATAAAGACCAATCAAGCAGACAAAAAGGGCAGACCCTAAGAATACTTCTAAGAAGCGTCGTCTCTGTTCGGCCCCCACCATATAAGTGGACATGAGGAAGTAAATTCCCACTGCCGGCAGAACTTGGTAAGTCCAACCTCCTAACGACCAAAGGGCATAGTGAGAAGTAATCGACGAGAGTCCCGACCAAGCCAAAAAGGCTAATACAAGGTAAGACAGGTAGCCACTCGGCTTATGCATATCACCCCTACGCAGACTATCATAAGCCCCTAATAGCATAGCCAACCAGAGGGCTACGTCCCCTGCCATAGGCTGGAGGGGCATGAGAAAGGCTACAGCATAGATTAAATATTCAATTATGCGGACTCGTGTCCATCGTTTTGGCGTATCCATTGGCGCGCCCATCCTAGTATATAAAGGGAACCACAGACGGCAATCACATCCCCTTCTTGTGTTGCATTTACTGCCGCTGTTAAGGCTTGATACATGGACTCCATAGGCTTAGCATGCGGACCAATTGCAGAGGCTAAATCTTGAGCTGTCAGAGATCTAGGTGTCGGTGCCTGGAGTGTGTAGACACGATCTTGTGGATTGACAATCGTATCAATAATGGTCCCATAGTCCTTATCCCCTAGAATAGCCATAATCAAGGTCTTAGGTCGTGATCCAAAGAGTTCTTCATAGGTATCATGGAAGGACTGAGCCCCTCCTGCATTGTGAGCCCCATCCAAAATAAGGGTGCGTCCTTGGTAGGATATAATTTCAAATCGGCCTGGCCATTGGGCTAAACTCAAGCCAGCCTGGCAATTATCTGCTTGGATTCGAGAATCCCCAGCCATCAGTATTTCTAAAGCTATCCAGGCGCAAGCAATATTGTCAGCTTGGTGAGGGCCCAACATACGTGTCCTCAAGCTTACATCTGGATAGGTACAAACATGACTACTGCCTAGCTCTACATCAGAGGTATCTACACGAACCACTTGAAGAAGGCCTTCTATTTCACGGTTAGCCACAGTAAAATCACGACCTAAAGCATAGCAAGGGGAGCCATGTTCCACAGCTGTATCTTGAATGATGGACAAGGCATCCCCTTGTGCCCCTGTAACAACAGGAACAGTTTTCTTAATAATCCCAGCCTTATGATGGGCAATGGAATCGATCGTAGACCCACAGTAGGCTGTATGGTCTAAGGAAACATTAGTAATGATAGATAGGGCCGGTTTTTCTAGTACATTAGTCGAATCCAAGAGCCCTCCTAAGCCCACCTCTATGACCGCGTAGTCTACTCTCTCCTGAGCAAAATAGAGAAAACCTGCTGCCGTGAGGGCTTCAAATTGAGTTGGGCTTTCCATTCCTTGACTTGTCAAGCTTTCAATGGCTGCTTTAACAGCACCTATAACTCGACAAAAGTCGTCTTCTGAAATAAGGTCTGTACCAATGACAAATCGTTCCCTATACGACTCAAGGTGAGGCGATGTAAATCGCCCCACCTTGAGTCCATTATTAATCAAGGCATACCCCAAATAAGCCGTAAGAGACCCCTTACCATTAGTCCCTGTTACATGAATGGTTGCATAGGATCTCTCTGGATGCCCCAAGCGATCCATTAAAGCACGAATCCGATCTAGTCCTGGCATAATGCCAAAGGATGATAAACTTTCTAAATAGGTCAGTGCTTCCTCGTATGTCATGGAACCTCCTAGAGCGTCTTTAAGAATTCTTCCCGTTCTAATAATGCTTCTTGTTTTGCCTTATATTCCGTTAATTTTTCTTTTTCTTTAGCAACCACTGCTTCTGGAGCTTTAGCTAAGAAGCCTTGGTTGTTAAGCTTGCCTTCAAGGCGAGCAATTTCTTTTTGAACGGTCGCCTTTTCCTTAGCAATCCGTTCCCTTTCCTTGTCCCCATCGATGAGGTCTTTGAGGAGGAGATAAGCTTCTAGGCCATTAACAACTGTTACCGTAGCATTTTCAGGTTTTGTCGCATCCGCATCCAAAACTTGAACTTGGTCAGCCCAAGCCAAGGTCTTGAAGTAATCTTCATGGTCTTGTACGGTGGTCCGTAAGGATTCATCCGTTACGGCCAAAATAACCGGTGCTTTTTTGCCCAAAGGAACATTCATTTCAGCCCGCATATTGCGAATACCCTTGATGGCCTCCATAACCACTTCCATGTGACGAGCCGCTTCCTTATTATCCCCTAAGGAAATGGCCTGAGGCCAAGGAGCAATGACGATGGATTCACCTTGGTGTGGCAAGTGTTGCCAAATATGTTCTGTCACGAATGGCATAAATGGATGTAACACTTCCAACATATGGCGCAAGATAGTTACCAAGAGGTATTGTACCACGGCTCGATCTCGACCATTATCCTTATTATAGAGGCGAGGTTTAGCTAACTCGATATACCAATCACAATAGGTGTTCCAAATGAAATCATAAACGGTGCTAGCCGCTTCACCCAATTCAAATTTATTGAGATTGTCGGTTACGGAAGCAAGGGTTTCATTATATTTTTCAATAATCCACTTATCCGCCAGGGTAAGATCATCATGACTTGGTTTGAATGTTTCATCAAAGCCATCAAGGTTCATCAAAACGAACTTGGATGCATTCCAAATCTTGTTGGCAAAGTTACGATTAGCTTCAACCCGTTCCATGTAAAAACGCATGTCGTTACCAGGTGTATTGCCTGTAACAAGAGTAAAGCGGAGGGCATCTGCCCCATATTGATCGATGACTTCCAATGGATTAATCCCATTGCCCAAGGACTTCGACATCTTGCGACCTTGGCTATCCCGTACGAGACCATGGATGAAGACGTGTTTAAATGGTTTTTCACCCATGAATTCCAAACCTTGGAAAATCATGCGAGCAACCCAGAAGAAGATGATATCATAGCCGGTCACAAGGACAGATGTAGGATACCATTGTTTGAGTTCTTCCGTCTTATTAGGCCAGCCCATAGTAGCAAATGGCCACAAAGCAGAAGAGAACCAGGTGTCGAGCACGTCAGGGTCTTGCTTCAAGTTGTGGCTGTGACACTTAGGACACTCAGTTACATCCTCACGAGATACGATGGTTTCACCACACTCTTGACAGTACCAAGCTGGAATTCGATGGCCCCACCAGAGTTGGCGAGAAATACACCAGTCTCGAATAGACTCGAGCCAATTAGTATAGGTTTTAGTAAACCGTTCTGGAACGAACTCTATATCGCCATCCTTAACCACCTCAAGGGCTGGTTCAGCTAATGGTTTCATATCTACAAACCATTGTTTGGATATGATTGGCTCCACGATCGTATGGCAGCGGGAACAATGACCTACTGCATGGTCATGATCTTCAATTTTCACCAAGAGACCTTGTTCATCTAGTTCCTTAACCACTCGTTTACGAGCCTCTTCTCGCGTCATACCTGAGAAGTCCCCTGTCTTATCATTCATGGTCCCATCTAGGTTCATAACTAAGATGGATTCCAAGTGATGGCGTTGACCCATTTCAAAGTCATTAGGGTCATGGGCTGGCGTAATTTTTACGCAACCTGTACCGAAGGAGGCATCTACATAGTCATCCGCAATAATTGGAATTTGACGGTTGACGAATGGCAAGAGTAAGTGCTTACCAATGATATCTTGGTAGCGTTCGTCATCAGGATTAACCGCTACAGCTACGTCCCCAAACATAGTTTCAGGACGGGTAGTCGCTACAGTTACAAAACGGCCTTCTTCCCCCACTACTGGGTACTTGATATACCACAAGTGACCATGTTCATCTTCATGTTCTACTTCTACATCAGAGAGGGCTGTTTGGCAGCGAGGGCACCAGTTGGTAATCCGTTCTCCTCGGTAAATGAGACCTTTTTCATAAAGGGACACGAATACTTCACGAACAGCATGGTAGTAGCCTTCGTCGAGGGTAAACCGCTCCCGGCTCCAGTCACAAGAAGCACCTAAGGAGCGAATTTGTTTTACGATGGTATCACCGTATTCTTTTTTCCACTCCCATACGCGCTTAACGAACTCTTCACGGCCCAAGTCATAGCGGCTTTTACCTTCATTCTTAGCCAACATTTCTTCTACCTTGATTTGGGTAGCAATCCCCGCATGGTCAGTACCAGGCATCCAAAGTACGTTATAGCCTTGCATCCGTTTAAAACGAATCAAAATATCTTGTAAGGTATTATCCAAAGCATGTCCCATATGGAGCATACCTGTAACATTTGGAGGTGGCAAAACGATGGAGAAAGGTTCTTTATTAGGATCTACTTCTTCATGAAAGTACCCTTCATTCTCCCAGAATGAGTACCATTTTTTTTCAATTTCTCCTGGATTATATGTAGTCAAATTTTCGTAGGTTTTCATGCTGCCTCCCAAATAAATTTATTTTTTCATTATCTTACCGACAATAAATACCCCTGATTCATAGAGGACAATCATCGGTAAGGCAATCATGGATTGTGAAAACACGTCAGGTGTAGGCGAAACAACGGCGCCGATAATAAAAGATAAGAGGATAAAAATCTTTCGCTTAGCCTTAAGGAACTTGGATGTAATCAAGTTGAAATAGCCCAAAATCGTAATGATCAAGGGAGTTTCAAAAATAATCCCAAAAGGAAGAATAAAGGAAATGACAAAATCCACATATTGACCAAAGCTAAAGAGCGGTTGTAATTCCTCTGTGGAAAAACCAATGAAGAACTTAACTGCTGCCGGCAGAACAAAGGCATAGGAGAATACAATTCCCGCCGCGAATAAACCGATAGCAGTCGGTAGAATCCAATTGGTTAACTTCCGCTCTCTTTGTGATAAGGCTGGGGCCACAAAGGACCAAACCTGATAGAGAACCACAGGCGATGCCACAATGGTGCCAGCCACCAAGGCCACCTTCATATAAGTAAAGAAGGCTTCTGTAGGCCTCATGTAATAGAGTTTACCTGCAGGTGCCACAATAAGCGCCATAATCTCATCTACAAAATAGTAACAGACACAGGCGCCCACTAGGATAGCCGCTACCATAATGATAATGCGGTGACGAAGCTCGGTCAAATGCCCTACCAAGGAGATTTCCCGGGCCTCATCAAGCATCTTCTGCTCCATCTCGGTCATAGGGGTCTCAGGTAGTGTGGCCTCTTCATCTGGCATATGCGCTAAAGCATTGGCTACCGTCCCTAAGGATTCATTTTGATTAGCAGCCTGAGCTGCAGCCTTATAAGCTGCCTGTTGACGGGCTAACTCTTGTTGCCGCTTCTTTTGCCGAAGTACGCTATCCAGGGATGGCCGTTTAGGCGGATACTCATAGTCTGTCGCTTTAAACGCTTCCATCCTTACGCCTTTCTGCTGGCCAAGCCGTCCACAACCTTATAGAGAATTTCCTTACCTACAAAATCAGGCAAACAACCAAGGGCTTCCAAGGCATCTTGTCGATATTTAGCTTCCAAGGCCAAGGTATTTTCAAGACCTCCTTGAGCCACCACATAATCGATAATCCCTTGAGAATTGCCTCCATGACTTAAGGCTCTTACGTCTGCTTCCAATTGATCCTTATTTTGATCGGTCACAATAGAGAGGAGCGGATAGGTCAAGAGGCCTTCCTTAAGATCATTCCCCACTGGTTTACCCGTACTTTCAGAAGTTTCTCGGTAATCCAAAATATCATCCGTAATTTGGAAGCCCATACCCAAGGCATGACCATAGGCCTTTAACAGTCTAATGTGGTCGGGAGACCAAGAGCCCAAGAGCCCTCCCAATTCCATACAGGCTTCCAAAAAGTCTGCTGTTTTCTTTTGGGTTTTAGCTAGGTAGCGATCCATCCCTTGATCCATGCGATAGGCATCTTCCATCTGCATGAACTCCCCTTCTACCAAGCAGGTAATGACATGGGAGAAAATCCGCAGATACTCCATAGAATCCATACGGGATACATAGTGAAAGGCCTTAGCAAAGAGATAATCACCAGAGAGAATGGCCACCTTATTACCTTTATGGGTATGAATGGTAGACTCTCCGCGCCGGATATCGGCCTGGTCTAACACATCGTCATGGATAAGAGTGGCTAGGTGTAACATCTCAACAGCGGCTGCTATATGAACCCGATCTTCTAGTTTAGACCCATGACCTGCATTAGCGATGAGGAGGACCAATTGAGCTCGTAAGCGCTTACCGCCCGCGGCCGACAAGGGCGCTACAAGAGCATTAAAGTCACTGGCATCAGAGGCGAATTCCTCGTTTAAGTTAGCTTCCACAGCCATAAGGTCTTGCGCCAAGACGGCTTTCATATTGTCTTTTGTAAACTCCATTAGTGACCGTCTCCTTTAATAATTTCATTAATACAAGCTTGTAATTTATCCCGTCCCATATGCTTCAAAGAACTATAGGGAATGGGTGGTCTATCCGTAGGGAATTGGGCGGCAATAGCATTAAGCGACTTTTGTCGTTCCGAGGAATTGAGCTTATCCATCTTTGTCATGACGATTTGCAGGGGAACCCCTGCTTCTTTAAGCCAGTTGAAGGCTTCTTGGTCGATCGGCAAGTCAGGATGACGACTATCAATCAAGAGGCAAAGAAGCATAAGACGATCTGAATTAAGGATATAGTCAGAAATGAAACCAGACCATAGGGACTTGGCCTTGCGGTCTGTTTTTGCATAACCATAGCCAGGCAAATCTACCAGGTACCAATGATAGCGTCGTTCCTGATCTTCGTTAATATCCTCTTTAGACTCGATAGCAAAAAAGTTAATGGTCCGCGTTTTCCCCGGTGTACCCGATACGAGAGCTAATCCTCTATGGTTGCAAAGAGAGTTGATGAGGGATGATTTGCCCACATTAGACCGCCCTAAGAAGGCCACTTCTACCGTATCACCCTCTGGGTATTGATCAGGTCTAACCGCAGATGCTACATATTGAGAGGCAATGATGCGCGGTCCAGCCACTTCTTTTCTCGTATATTGAGGCTTTGGACCCTTGGCCTTCACTTGTTTTTTCTTTTGCATATCCAGACCTTCCCTAACAAGATAACTATTATAAGAGAGCTTTCGCCAAGACTTCATCCATTGTCTTGACAGGCGTGATAATAAGTCCTTCCTTAACAGAATCAGGAAGTTCTTCGATATCCTTTTCATTCCCCTTAGGAATGAGAACTTCTTTCACACCGTAAGCTAAGGCAGCCAAAAGTTTTTCCTTGAGTCCGCCGATTGGCAATACACGGCCCCGTAACGTAATTTCACCTGTCATAGCGATATCAGATCGAACCTTACGGTTAGTCAAGGCAGATACCATAGCCAAGGTCATGGTAATACCTGCTGATGGGCCATCCTTAGGTGTAGCTCCCTCTGGCAAATGAACGTGAATATCCATCGTCTTATAGAAATCAGACTGGATCTTAAGAGCCTTAGCGTTGTGGCGAATATAGGACATAGCCGCTTGGCCGGATTCCTGCATAACCTTACCTAGACTCCCTGTAAGAGCTAACTTACCTGTACCATCCATAGTGGACGCTTCACAAGGCAAGACAACGCCCCCTACAGAAGTCCAAGCAAGTCCACATACGAGGCCTACTTGTGGCCGTTTTTCACGAGCTTCTTCAACAAAGATAGGAGCCCCCAAGTAATCTGGCAAATTCTTAGTGGTAATCTTAGGTGCTACCTCTCCATCTTCTACGATTTTATAGGCCACCTTACGGCAGACCTTAGCGATGGTCTTCTCAAGTCGACGAACGCCGGCTTCACGGGTATATTGGGAAATAATCTTTTTCAAAACTGCGTCAGAGAGCTTGAATTTATGGTCTTCCAAACCATTCTTTTTAATTTGCTTAGGCGCCAAATAGCGTTTAGCAATTTGAAGTTTTTCCTCCTCCATGTAAGAAGACAACTCTATGACTTCCATCCGGTCCATAAGAGGGCCCGGAATGTTAGATGCCACATTAGCTGTAGTAATCCAGAATACATCAGAGAAGTCGAAAGGAATTTCAATGAAGTGGTCACTAAAGGTTGAGTTCTGTTCTGGGTCCAAGACTTCCAAGAGAGCGGAAGAAGGATCTCCTTTATAGTCAGAAGCCAACTTATCTACTTCATCAAGGAGGAATACAGGATTCTTAACCCCTGCATTCTTAATACCTTGAATCATACGACCTGGCAAGGCTCCGATATAGGTCCGACGATGACCGCGGATTTCTGCTTCATCCCGCACCCCACCAAGAGCAGCCCGTACAAATTTGCGATTCATAGCTTTGGCAATGGAAGAAGCGATAGATGTTTTACCAACACCTGGAGGGCCCACCAAGCAGAGGATAGAGCCACCCATATTACCAGTCAACTTACGGACAGCCAAAAATTCTAAGATACGCTTCTTAACCTTTTCTAAGCCATAATGATCAGCATCCAAGATATCCTTAGCCTGTTTAATATCTAGGGTATCATCAGAGGAAATATTCCAAGGCAATTCAAGGACCCAATCCAAGTAATTACGTAGGATAGTCGCCTCTGGCATCATTTGAGGCATACGGGCATAACGAGAAATTTCCTTATCGATTTTCTCATAGGTTTCAGGACTCAAATCCAAAGTTTTGAGCTTAGCACGAAGCTCTTCTGCTTCCTGGTCTGGGTCCCCCTTATCGCCCAATTCTTCATGGATAACGCGGATTTTTTCACGAAGGAAATATTCCTTTTGTTGTTTTTCCATGGATTGGCGAACCTGATTATTGATAGAATTTTCCAATTCTGCAATTTGTAGTTCTGTATTCAATATGCCCACAATCATATTAAGGCGGTGAGCAACATTAAGTTCTTCCAACAGTTGTTGTCGACGATTATTATCAACAGGCAACAAGAAAGCCACTTGGTCTGCAAAAGCAGATGGATCTTTTTGATCTGCCACCCGACCAAGGCCTTCTTCTGTAATCGACTTACTAGATTCTGCCCAGGTATTGAATTTAGCTTCTACCAAACGACGGTAGGCTTCCAATTCTACATCATCATCATAAACAGAGTGCAAGCGGTCATAATCGCCCACATAGTAAGGGTCTGTAGAGGTAAAATTAAGAACCATGATACGGCTAATGCCCTCTACTAAGATCCGTACAATACCGCCAGGAAGGCGTAACATCTGTTTAATTTTTACTAAGGTACCCACCCTTCCCACTTCGTGGATGGTAGGGTTTTCTATATCATCATCCTTTTGAGCCACCACCGCTAAAATGCGGTCGTGTTCCATAGCTGCTTCTACAGCGCGGATGGATTTTTCTCTTCCAATGTCTAGGTGAATGACGAGATCAGGATAAACCACCATACCACGTAGGGGTACTGTTGGAATTCCTTGTTCTAATACGTTCATACATCCTCCTTATATAGATAAAAGGCACTCATCCCTCTTGAAATGAGTGCCTTTGAAAGTATCAATAGACTAGTGTCTTACTCATTTTTGAGTATCGGTTCGCCTGTGCCTGTAACAGATTCACGGGTAATAGTACAAGTTTTTACCGATTGATCGGATGGCACTTCATACATTACATTTTTCATTACCTTTTCAATAATGGCACGCAAACCACGGGCACCAGTTTTACGTTGTAAAGCCAAATCGGCAATTGTTTCCAATGCTTCTTGTTGGAATTCGAGCGTTACTCCATCCATTTCAAGGAGCTTTTTGTATTGCTTAGTCAAAGCATTTTTAGGTTGTGTGAGGATTTGAATCAAAGCATCTCGATCCAAGAGTTCTAAGCTTACCATGACTGGTAAACGGCCAATAAACTCTGGAATGAGGCCAAATTTAAGCAAATCTTCTGGTTCCACCTCTCTAAGGATAGCAGAAATATCCTTTTCATCGGACCGTTCGATGTCTGCACCAAAGCCCAGCGTCTTCTTGGCAGTCCGCTTAGTGATGACCTTATCCATACCATCAAAGGCACCACCACAAATAAAGAGAATGTTAGTCGTATCGATTTGAATCATCTCTTGGTTAGGATGTTTCCGCCCCCCTTGCGGCGGCACAGAGGCAACCGTTCCTTCTAGAATTTTTAGAAGAGCCTGTTGTACCCCTTCGCCGGATACATCGCGGGTGATAGATACATTTTCAGACTTCTTAGCGATTTTATCAATCTCATCGACGTAGATGATACCCCGTTCAGCCCGTGATACATCACCATCGGCTGCCTGAATTAGCTTGAGGAGAATGTTTTCCACATCTTCCCCCACATAACCAGCCTCTGTCAAGCTGGTCGCATCAGCGATGGCAAAAGGCACCTGCATAATCTTAGCGAGGGTCTGAGCCAAGAGTGTCTTACCAGACCCTGTAGGGCCAATGAAAAGCACATTGGATTTTTGTATTTCCACACCATCATCGCCCACTTCTGTTTGCAAGCGCTTGTAATGATTATAAACGGCTACAGCCAAGGATTTCTTAGCCTCATCCTGACCAATAACATACTCATCTAGATGGGCTTTAATTTCCTTAGGGGTTGGTACATCTTTTAATTCTTCTGCCAGATCATCCGCTTCCGGTTCTAATTCATCAGCCAAGATGCCTTCGCAAACCTCTACGCATTCGTCGCAGATATACACATTGGGGCCGGCGATGAGCTTCTTAACTTCATCCTCACTGCGTCCGCAGAAAGAACAACGTTTTGTCTTATTGTTATCAGAACTCACGTCTTACCTCCCCTATTTTTTCATCCCCAAAGGACGTTCTAAAATTTGGTCAATCAAGCCATAATCAAGAGCATCCTGAGCGCTCATGAAATTATCCCGATCCGTATCGCGAGCTACCACGTCTATGTCTTGTCCAGACCGCTCAGCCAAGATAGCATTCAATTCTTCACGCATTCGCAAGATCTCGCGGGCGTGGATTTCAATTTCAGAGGCTTGCCCTTGGACCCCACCCAATGGTTGGTGAATCATCACCCGTGCATGAGGCAAGGCATAGCGCTTACCCTTGGCACCAGCCGTAAGAAGAACGGCCCCCATAGAAGCGGCAGAGCCCACACAAATAGTTGATACATCGGGTTTGATGTATTGCATGGTATCAAAGATAGCCATCCCTGCTGTCACAACGCCACCTGGGCTATTAATATAGAGGTGAATATCCTTATCTGGATCTTCTGCCTCTAAAAAGAGCAATTGCGCAATGACACCATTCGCAACAGAGTCATCAATAGGGCCACCCAAAAAGACGATGCGGTCTTTGAGTAAGCGGGAATAAATATCATAAGAACGCTCACCGCGTTCTGTTTGTTCAACTACCATAGGTAGGTACATAATTTCACCATACCCGTGCCAGTCGACAGATTGTTCAAAGTAGCAAAAGGGAGAAAGCCAGAAAATCTGACTTTCTCTACACCTTACTTGCTTATGTAATTAGGAAGTAGCGCTAATTATTTAGCAGCTTCAGCCCCTTTAGCATTGTCTACGATGAAACGAGCTGCTTTTTTGCGAGCTACAGAGCCTGCCAACATGGATACACGGCCTTCTTTAGCAATAATATCCCAAACTTCTTGTGGGTTAGCACCAAAGTTTTGCGCCATCATGAAGATTTCGCGATTCATATCGTCTGGTGTAACTTCAATTTTTTCTTCTACTGCAATAGCATCGAGAACGAGGTCAGTGCGTACATTTTCAGCAGCGGTTTCCTTGTACTCTTCACGCAATTCTTCTACAGTTTTATTGGAGAATTTGAGGTAATCTTCCAACTTAAGGCCACGGCCTTCCATAGACATAGCCAATTCTTGAATCATTTGTTCAACGCGATCTGCGACCATTACTTCAGGGATATCAACTTCTGCATTTTCAACAGCTGTTTTGATCAATTCACCATTATATGCATCAACAGCACGGCGTTCAGCATCTTCTTCCATTTTCTTGCGAAGGTCTGCTTTGAGTTCTGCAATTGTTTCATAGGAGGAATTAGCTTTTGCGAATTCATCGTTCAATTCAGGCAATTGTTTACGTTTAATGTCATGAATGTGTGTAGCGAATTCTGCTTCTTTACCCGCCAAATCAGCTACAAAGTAGTCTTCAGGGAAAGTAACTTTTACAGTTACATCATCACCAGCTTTGGCACCAACGAGTTGATCTTCAAAGCCAGGAATGAAGTTGCCAGAACCGATTTGCAATGGGTAGGATTTACCTTCACCGCCATCGAAAGCTTTGCCGTCAACAGTACCTTTGAAGTCGATGACTGCGAAATCGCCTTGTTCCACCTTAGCATCCTTGTCTGCAACAACCATTTCCGCTTGTTGTTCAGCGATGTTTTTCAATTGATCTTGAATTTGTTCGTCAGTTACCTTAGCTTCTTCTTTTTTAGCGTCCAAGCCTTTGTAGTCACCCAATTTAACATCAGGGCGTTTTGTTACAGTGGCTTTGAAGATGAGGTCTTTACCTTCTTCAAATTGTACTTGTTCGATTTCAGGTTGGGACACAGGAACGATTTTATTTTCTTGCAAAGCAGCTGTGTAGTTTTGGTTAACGAGGAAATCGTAAGCTTCATTCAAAACAGCTTCTTTACCATAGTTCATTTCGATGACATTGCGTGGTGCTTTACCTTTACGGAAGCCAGGAACGTTCACTTGAGAAGCAATGCGTTTTACCGCTGCTTTAATACCAGCTGCAACATCAGCAGCAGGTACTTCAATAGTTAATTCTACAACGTGTTGGTCAACGTTTTTAAGAGTTGCTTTCATTTAAAATATGTCCTCCATAGATAGGGCTTAGAGCCCAACTTTCTGTAGTATATTATGCACTACTCATAATACCATACATCCTTCATTAGTGCAAACCGCCTAAAGCCTTGAAAGACGCATAAAAAGAGGGCCTCCTAGGACCCTCTTCTTTCCTCTACAAGATGATAGATGATTACCATTCTTAACTAGTTCCAAAAATTCTAGAATTAGTCGTTTTCCTTAGCAATCAATTCGATAACATCGCGACGAGCAATTTCACCGATTAAGTGATTCTTTGCATCCACTACAGGAACTGTCTTCAAATGTTTGTCCAACATCACGGCAACCACTTCTTCTACGTCTTCATCAGCTTTAGCAGTAATAACCTCTTCTGTCATTAATTCTGCCACAGAGGAGGCCAATAATTTAGTAAATTGTTCATTATATTCGCCAATGCCATTGTAATAAATGGAAGCACCCAAGACATTTACATAATGAGGTACATGAGGACGAATTTTTTTGTAGAGCAAATCCCCTTCCGTAATAATACCCAACAATGTATTTTCTGGGTCTACAACAGATACGGCAGAAATATTATGGCGAACCAAGAGTTTTGCTACGTCTGCAATAGGTGCATCCTTAGCGACAGTAACAGGGTATTTATTCATTACATCTTGTACTTTCATAGTGAGTAACCTCCATTTCAATCTTCTTAATTATATATTTCACCGTCAGTGTATATCTTTCCTCTTTTTTTAGCAAGATTTTTTTACCAATGGTAAGGTTCATGGCGATTAATCTTACAAGCCCGGTAGATCTGCTCTACCAAGAGGAGACGTACCATTTGGTGGGTGAAGGTCATGGGGCTAAAGGACAGCTTATAGTCTACAGCTCGTCGGAGGTTTTCCGACACCCCAAAAGCACCACCGATGATAAAGGTCATATCCGACTGCCCATCTACCTCTAACTTGGAAATGGTCTCAGCCAGCTGCTCAGAGGACATAGGCTTGCCATAAACATCTAAGAGAACCTTGTAGGAATTCTTAGGGGTGGCCTTAAGAAGTCGGTCCCCCTCCTCTTCGACAACTTGAAGACGGTCCGCATCCGATGGCTTGTCTCCTATCTTAGATTCATTCAGCTCTTGGATGACAATCCCCCCATAAGGACGGGTCCGCTTGACGAACTCCGCTACCCCTTCCCGCAGGTAGGGCTCCTTGAGCTTACCAATGCATACAATGGTATGTTTCATAACTAATTCTTATCCTCTTCGTGAAAGCCTTCTTCTCCTTGGTACATGGAGACCCTTCGATCCGGTTGGGCATGAGTCAAGCGCATTTCTGGACCAATCTTTATACCCGCATCGACGATAGTATGGCCCACTGTATAAGTCACCTTCTCCATAGTATTGTTATTCTCTGACCGATGGGCTAAGACGACCTTCATAAAGTCAGGTCGCTTCATCATGGTCAAAACTTGCGCTGCCATGGCATTAGATAAGTGTCCTTCATCACCAGAAACGCGTTGTTTTAGGAAAGGTGCATACTTACCAAAGAAAAGCATATTTTTATCGTAATTGGCTTCCAAGACCAAGAGGTCTGTATGATCTAAATGTTCGAGCATATAGTCGGACACCAAACCCGTATCAGTCATAACCGTAGCCTTACAAGCCCCTCCATAATAACACATGGCATGAGGGTCGGCCGCATCATGACTAACCTTAAAGGGTTCTAGGTCGATAGAGCCTAGAGAAAAGGAAGTCTTTGTAATAGGCACCAAACGCTTATCCGGCACTAGGAGTTTATTAGACAAGGCCCGCCAAGTAGCCTCGCGGGTATAAACCGGAAGGTCATATTGCTTGAGTAATTGAGGCAAGCCATTCACATGATCTGAGTGTTCATGTGAAATAAAAACGCCTTCCACCCGCTCCATACCAATACCCAATTGCTTAAGACCATTTACGATACGGCGACACGATATACCCGCATCATGGAGGATCACAGAATCCCCATATTCGATGGCTGTACAGTTACCCTTAGAGCCACTAGCAATAACATGAACAGCCATTTTTTTAGAATCTGTCACAAGAACCTCTCAAGCCTGCTAGCAGCCAATAATGACTACGTATACCTTACTTTTGCAGGCTTTCCAATCGATTAACAAAGTACTTCATAGTATCCTCTAAATTAGGACCCCGGCGGAACATGTCCCCCCCCACCAAAAACATGGTGTCATTACCATAGAGGTCAACCAACTCAGCCAAGCGTGGATCAGTGACCCCACCACCTGGAGAAGGAATGGCTGCTGGCATGGACCCAAAAGGCTCACGAATGGCGGCAGCAATCCGCAAAACCTGTTCTCGGGTAAAGGTAAACCGCCCCCCATAAGATACATAAATTGGCATATCGCCCCCCATCATCCGAGGGATTCGCCCCAACCATAGGTAGTCAGCAATACCCGATAGGCCCGGTAAGGCAAAGCCTCCCAGCATAGCGGGATGGGATATAATCGGCAAATTCAACTGATCACAAGAGGCCAACTTATGCATCCATCCAAAGCCTACTAAGCCCGGTGTGATCATAAGTGCTGTAGCCCCCTTCTCTTTAGCATAAAAAGCTCGCTCCCATACATCAGCACCATCGCCTGACACATTAGCCGCATAAAGAGCCCTATTTCCCGTTGCTTCATTGGCCTCTGCCACAGCGGCTGCACAAGCAGCTACTCGTTCTCTAAAGGCAGAAAAAGACTGGTTAGTAATGCCATGATCATCCTTAATAACATCCACCCCACCCCGAGTGTAGGCAGCACACATATTGGCTAGCGTCTTTGTATCCGTCCCCATGGGTTTAACCACGGCCTGAATCATAGGACGAGTCGGTACCCCAAGGAGTTTTCGTAAGCCTTTAAGACCATAGCGTGGTCCCTTAAAAACCTGCTCCATTGCTGGTGTTAGGTTAAAATCTGTCACCCATATATGGGGCTGTAGTGAGGAATTGCCAAAAAGAACATTCAAAAACTGAGTGGCCTCCATGGCGGTACAATCTTCATCATAGGAAATCTTAGCTAGGAAGTGAGTGCCCTCTCCTACAAGTTCCTCTACCCGACCCTTAACCTGATTGCTGATAAAATCATCTCTCACCAAGTCTGGAGGAAATTCAATAGTCTGCTCTACTGCAAGAGCTTCTGCAATGGATTTAGCCTCAGCCTGATTGCTAACACCGATGGTGTAGGTCACTGTAAAACGACTCATAAAAACCTCCTAAATGATCTATATTGTTCCATTATATACCAAAGCCAGCCCCTAACCTATACAAAAATGACCGCCCCTCATGGAGGAGCGGTCATCGACCTGCCAGTGCAGGATCTATTCATGTAGGTTTTTAGGAGATTCTTGCTTGTATATGGATTCTTACTTGCTTGCCGGCTTTTATGCTTCCGCTAATGTTTTGCCCAATTGGCGGCACTCATCCAAGCCAGCATCATCTGGTGTGCCATTAATTTTGAGCCCTTCTGTGAGAAGCTCCGCACCAGCTGCCTTTACGCGGTCTCCCCATGGGCCAAGCCATTCGCCACCCCAGCCCCAAGAACCGAAGATAACAACTTTTTTACCAGCTAATTTACCTTCTAATTCTGTGAACCAAGGTTCAAATTCCATTTCTTCTAATTGTTCGGCACCCATGTCAGCACAGCCAAGAGCCAATTTATCAAACTTGGCAGCATCATCAACGGAAATACCGGATACTGCTTCTAACGTTACCTCTTGACCTGCAGCCTTAGCACCTTCTGCTACTGCATTCGCCATTGCTTCTGTATTGCCTGTACCAGACCAATAAAATACACCTACCATAGGTTTACCTCCTGGCGTCTACGCCACTAACGAAGAAAATGAATGGCCATTCAACAACTGCCCGTGGCAATATTGACGGCACAATTCGAAACGATAGAAAGTATATTCCGCTTGCTTAACATTGGTGTAAGCCTTCCACTCACCGCAGATCTTATAATTTTCACCACCGGTAAACATAAAGTAGGCTACATCCGCAAGAGGATAACCCAGGAAGAGGCCAATTTCATGAGGGAAATTAAGGCTTTCTTCCATGCGGTCTCGCAACCGGCCCAAAAGTTGTTCCAGAGTCATTTGAGGGGTATAACCCTGACCCATCAAAAAGGCCATGTTCTTACGATCCCGTAAGTATGATTCCAATTGGCTTTTGCGATACACCAAGAGCATGCGCCGCCGTCTACAGCGACACACTTCAAAGAAGAAGAGGTCTTTCTTATTAAACTGTTCATTATAAGAAGCTAGGAGTTCTTCCCAAGCTTGATTGCACTCACTGGGGATGCAGACTAGATTGGATACCTTAAAGCCCATTAGGGTGGGGCCACAATGAAAGCCAATCATATAGTTAATGGATTCAGTCATAAGTTCATTACCTCAACTACTTGATAACCATACTCACTTTCTATGGTTATAATATCAGTACTAATCTCATTTTTCAAGTAGCTATAGCTACATTTTTGAAAATATTTATCAAAACTATTTGATATGAGTTTTCACTTTTAACGATAGTAGTAGCCTCTCTAGCCCTAGTCATAAAAAAACAGCCCACTATACGTGGACTGTTTTAAGTCTAAGCTTATTTTACTTTCATAAGGTTTGCCAATTGAGGCCACAAACCTTGTTCGTCATCTGCATTCAGAGCTAACGCTCGCACAGATGGACCGCCATACTTATCATCATAAATGACTAGATGCACATTCTCACGGTAGGTAACCTCAGCCTGTGTTGTAGTGGTTTGAATAGTTCCAACATACGTTTTACCAACAACTTTCATAGGCTCAATGACCCGGTAAGGCATGATGGAATTATAGCCATACCGACTATCACTATTGATCGCCCCTGCCAAATGAGCATTGAGAACCTTTGCATCTGATGCATTAGCTCCCAAGAGTTGCCGTGCCCCGTTTAGGCCCAACTTGATATCTGCCAAGATAGCATACTTTACACTAGGCCCAGACTTATACATAAGTTGGTAAACATCTGCATGCATAGCACCGGCATCCAAGATGGATTGTTTTACACTTTCACGGCCTTGATTAAGGGTCATCATTTTTACATCATTAGTACCTATAGTGACGCCTTGTGGGGCCTTATTACCCAAAACCTCAGCTTGACTCAAGGCGTTGACACCCATATAGGACTTGCTAGGACTCGCCGCCTGGGTCAAAGAACCCGCTAAAACAGCTAGCCCTAGACCTGCACCAATAATAGATCTTACTAGTTGCTTCTTCATATCAATTTCCTCCTACTTCTTTTGTACCTTCTTAGACCAAGAATCTCGGAGGCCTACAATACGGTTAACGATGATATGATCCTTTGTAGAATCTTTATCCGTCACATAATAGCCTTGGCGCAAGAATTGGTAGTGATCCCCAGGTTGGGTGTTGGCCAAGTAAGCTTCCCCCTTAGCATGCATAACTTGCAAGGAATTGGTATTGAACTGTTCTAAGAAATCATCGGATTCGATGGATTCATCTAGGAGATAATCATAGAGGCGGGCTTCTATATCAACACAGTTATTGGCGTCTACCCAGTGTAAGGTACCCTTGACCTTACGAGTGCAGCCAGAACCAGACTTGGTTTCTGGATCATAGGTACAGTGTATTTCTGTAATAACCCCATTCTCATCCTTACAAATGGATTGGCAGGTAATAAAGTAAGCCCCCTTGAGGCGAACTTCCTTGCCTGGTGCCAGGCGGAAGAATTTCTTAACCGGTTCTTCCATGAAGTCATTCCGTTCGATGTAAATTTCTCGAGAGAAAGTGATATCTCGGCTACCTAAAGCCTCATTTTCTGGATTATTTTCAACGTGGCAAAGTTCAGATTCCCCCTCAGGGTAGTTATCAATGATAACCTTTACAGGATCGATGACAACCATAGGACGGTTGGCCTTGAGTTTAAGGTCTTCACGAACACAGAATTCGAGAAGGGCCACGTCCACTGTAGAATCCGCCTTGGCCACACCAATACGGTCACAGAAGTCGCGGATAGACTCCGGTGTATAGCCACGGCGCCGAAGGCCGGAGATAGTAGGCATGCGAGGATCATCCCAACCAGCCACCAAGCCATTTTCTACAAGAGCCCGCAACTTACGCTTGGACATAACAGTCTTAGTAATGTTAAGGCGGGCAAACTCGATTTGCTTAGGTTTTTCTGTGTCATCCCAATCTTCCAAAACCCAGTTATAGAGAGGACGGTGCACTTCAAATTCCAAGGTACATACGGAATGAGTAATGCGTTCTATCGCATCCTCGATAGGATGGGCAAAGTCATACATAGGATAGATATTCCATTCAGATCCTGTCCGATGATGGTCCGCATTAACAATGCGGTAGAGGACAGGGTCACGCATAACGATGTTTGGGTCTGCCATATCAATTTTAGCGCGAAGAACCTTCTCGCCATCCTTGTATTTTCCCGCTTTCATCTCTTCAAAGAGGGCCAAGTTTTCTTCTACAGACCGATCTCTGAAAGGTGAATTCGTACCTGGCGTAGAGAAATCGCCGCGGTTTTGACGGATTTGATCAGGTGTTTGATCATCTACATAGGCCTTTCCCAAAGAGATAAGCTTTTTCGCATAGTCATACATCTTAGGGAAGTAATCAGATGCATAGCGTGGCTCCCCATCCCAGGAGAAACCCAACCACTCCACATCAGCCTTAATGGAGTCTACGTATTCCCTATCTTCCTTAGCAGGGTTAGTATCATCAAAACGAAGGTTAGTTAAACCATTATACTCCTGACCTAAACCGAAGTTAAGGCAAATGGACTTGGCATGTCCAATGTGCAAGTAGCCATTTGGTTCTGGCGGGAAACGGGTATGAACGCGGCCACCATAGACCCCTTCTTCATTATCTTTGTTAATAATTTGTTCTATAAAGTTAACGGTCTCGACCGTTTCGGTTTCAGATGCTTGTAATTCTTTCTCTTCCACGTCTAATCCTCCTCGTGCAATAGTCTATATATTTTACCATATTTTATAAAAAAACTGTAGCAACCAAGGGCCTCCTAGCTTACACCATGCTATAATACAAGAGAAGTACTCAGACTCGAACAAACTTAGGAGGTTTACATGAAAATTGCAGCTTTCACCACCCTCACAGGCATCCATACCTGGGGCGTTATTGACGACGAAACAAACACCATTCTATCCGCTCAAGATTTAGAAGAGGCTACCTTTACCTTCCTACCGGAAACCATCGACGAACTAATTGAAGGCGGCGACGAAGCCCTTCTCATGTTAGCTACGGCTATGCAAAAACACCGGGAAGCTCCATCTGCTACCTCCTATCCCCTACAAGATGTCCTCATTACCCAACCTTTACAGGTTAAGAAAAATATCATCTGCGTGGGACTCAACTACGATGACCATGTAGGAGAACTACAAGGCAAATTGGACAATAGCCAATCCACCCCTGCCCCAACCTTCTTCTCCAAGGCCCCTACCGCAGTGATTGGTCCTAATGAAAATATCCGCCTCCATGCAGGCTGCACAAATCAAGTAGACTACGAAGGCGAACTAGCGGTTATCATCGGCAAACGGGGCTCTCACATCACTGAAGAGGAAGCCTATGACTATATCTTCGGCTATACCATCATAAACGATGTATCTGCTAGAGACCTTCAAAAATCTACCTCCCAATGGTTCCGCAGCAAATCTCTCGATACCTTTGCTCCTATGGGACCTTACATTCTCATCGCCGAAAAAGGGCCAAAGCGCTTCGAGATTAAAACCGAAGTCAACGGTGAGCTCCGCCAACACGGGACCACAGATGATTTAATACACTCTATCCCTAACCTCATCGCCACCTGGTCTCAAGGAATTACCCTAGAACCAGGCGATATCATCGCCACCGGCACCCCATCTGGCGTGGGTATGTCCTTCAATCCGCCACGCTTCCTCCAAGAAGATGATCAAGTTTCCATTAGTATTTCCGATATTGGCACCTTAACCAATACTATAAGCCGCTAAGAACTAAAAATTCAGTTCTAAAGGCCCAGACTTGGTAAATAAGATTACTCCACAAATTCACACAAAGAGCCCCTAGGGATCCGCCATGACTCGTTACCGAATGTCAGCTCGGACCCCTAGGGGCTCTTTTTCACATATTCTATTAGCAATTGAATTAACTACACAAGATCCATATGCAACTGGCATAGGATCTTTAGCACTCACCTTTTGATCTGGGCCAAGGCTAAAGATCTGCGAGGGTTCTTCTGCCTTATTTTACTTGTCGAGTTCAGATGTGCAATGAGGGCAACGAGTTGCTTCAATGGCAATTTCAGATTTACAGAATGGGCATGCTTTTGTAGTAGGATTTGCCTCTTCTTCCTTTTTACCCAATTGCATGAGTTTGTTCATGGAACGAATAAGCATGAATACTACGAAAGCCAAGATAAGGAACTGGATGAAGTCGGTAATAAATGTACCATAAGCGAATACTGCACCAGCTGTCTTAGCTGCAGCCAAATCACCACCAGCTGCTTGAACAGCACGAGCGTTATCGTTCAAAGCTAAGTACATATTATTAAAATCAATGCCGCCTGTGAAGATAGAAATGATTGGCATAATCAAATTACCTACCACAGAATTAACGAGGCCTGTGAAAGCAGCACCAATAATCATACCTACAGCGAGGTCCATCATGTTACCTTTGAAGGCAAAGTTCTTAAATTCTTTCAAAAGTTCAGTCATCTGTTTAATCTCCTACTCGTGGGCCTTGCTATAATTCCCACGCAATACATACTTATTTTTCTTGTAATTCCCCGTTGATCGTACGATAGCCAAGCATGGTAAAGACGCCAGTACCGCCGATGATATTCCCCGCCCCTACAGGCACGAGGAATTGGAAAATGTAGTCATAAGGACTAGCCATGCCATGCAAAACGGCGTACATCATCTCACAAGACCCTACCACGATATGGGTAAAGTCACCAGCGGCGATGAAATAGGTAATGAAAGCCACTAAGAAGAGGGCAAATTGCCGGGCTGTCGGCATCATCCATACGATAGCGGCAATCAAGATACCTGATGGAATTCCCCGCAAAAGGTTTTCTTGCCAGGTAAAGGCGCTCACATGATGGGCAATAGCCTGCATTTCTACGATGAAGTCAAGGTTTAGAAGACCTGGTGTAGTCAGGAATACAGCAACCAAACTGGTCCCCACCAAGTTTCCTGCCAGAACAAGGTGCCACAAACGCAAAACCGCACCTAACTTTTTCCAAGTGAAAGGCTTAAAAAGAGGGATTACTGTGGTAATAGTATTCTCTGTGAAGAGCTGGGCTCGACATAGGATAACCAAGACAAAACCCACCGTATAGCCCCACTTGGTAATGAGCGGTGCCCAAGGTTGATTGGGCAAAAAGCTTTGCAATACAGCCATACATACAAAAGAAAAGCTCACTAGAATGCCTGCCCCTACCCCAGAGAGAAAGAGGGACTTAAAGGGTCGCATCAACTCTTCAATACCGTCGCGACGAATGATTTCATAAATCAAATGTTGAGATAAACGTTCATGCTCTTCTACAATGATTTTATCCTTGGTAGACAATTGTATGGTATCAAAGTGTTCTATGATTTGATCTTCAGCGACTCGCTTTTGTTCACAATCCAGCATACCTATCCTCCTATTAATAGCTATTTCCCTAATCGGCCATTCATGACTCTAAGGAATATTACATTACATACTATGCCATAGTTAGATAGTTAAGTCAATATTTTTCGATATAGTTTTTCAAATTTTATCGATTTATTGTCATGACTTTTTCACCTTCTACAAGGCAGCAGATTAATTTTAATCACTATATAAAAATAAATCAAGATTATTATCATTTTATATTCATCAGATTTATTAGATCAAAAAGAAGCTAGGTCTCACCTACCCTAAGGTATAGAGACCTAGCCCCTTATATTTCTTCTCAGACACAAATGTTCCCTTACTCTTATTTTATAATTGGATTTTCTTCTTTCAATTTAGCCAACATAACCGACGACAAGAACATAGCAATCCCTGCACAAATAGTGGCTGCTGTCATGGATTCACCAAAGGCCGCCCATCCCCAGAAAGCATTAAAGAAGACACCTACGTATTGGAGAAACTGAGCCACCACCGCATTAGTAGTGATAAAAGCACCGGTTAAGAAAAATTGTGCAAAGACCGTAATGGCACCAATGGCCAATACATAGGTCCATTGGATACCTGCTGGCATAACCCATTCCGGTGTCGTCAAAGCCCCTGCAATGGTACCTGTAATTAAGAAATAGGCCATGATTTCAAAAGAAGAATGCTTGCCGTGCTTGGCGATAGATCGTATGGTCGTATACGCTGCCGCCGACAGGGCTGCCCCTAAAATAGCCACTAAAGCATACCAGTTAAAGGAAGAATACTGGAAGGGATTGACCATAACAATAACCGCGGCGAAAATAACTAGAAGCCACTTACCAGATCCCCTAGGAATCCGTTCCTTGAGAAATAAACCTGCAAAAATGAGAACGAATATGCCGGATAACTGAAATAGTATGGCCGCATCTGACATCTTGAGGTGAACGATGGCAATGAAATTACAAACCATGCCAAAGCCTCCATAAAGGCCACGCATAATTAAGAGTTTTCGGTCTTCCTTAGAAAATTTAATACCCCGTATATACATATAAGCAAGGACGATGACCGAGGCGATGGCCCCTCGGAAGAAGGCCACCTCACTAGAGGGAATAGGTGTCCCACCTGTAGCCCCCAAGAGCTTAACGAAGAGGTTCATCGCACTCAACAAGAAGGCCGACAAAATCGCGAAAATAAATCCTTTTTTAACCATATCAATCTCCTCTAGCTGCATAGTGAAAGACCCCCGCCTAAAAACGAGGGTCTAACAGATGAAAGTATGAGTCCTAGTTAATTACTTACTAAAAGAATCAACAAAGGAAAGAATTTCGGCTTCCATGTCTTCCTTTGGAATAGACCGAGTAAAGCGCAGTTCTTTATTCTTAAGAGCCGCTAATTGCTTAGGGAACCGAACCCCTGTGACAGCGGCGATATTATCGAGGGATTCGTAAGGACTATCCCCTTCTTTAATATCCAAAGCCCCACAAATAGCTGGAGGAAATTTAAAGGGATGTGCCGTAGATGCGATGACCGTATGGCGAGCCCCATCTTCTGGATGTTCTTGCAAGTTTGCCATGTAGGCTCCCATAGCAACGGCCGTATGAGGATCCATGAGGTAGCCATAGGAGTTATAAACTTGCTCAATAACGGCCTTAGTCCCTTCATCATCTATATAGGCCCCTGCAAAGTTAGCTTGAACCCGTTTGAATTCATCAGCATTAACAGTCAACTTACCCGTGCTTTTAAGGTCTTTCATGAGGCCTGCTGTCCGTTCTGGGTCTTCTCCCGTGATGTAGTAGAGGAAGCGCTCAAAGTTGGAGGATTCCAAGATATCCATAGAGGGAGACAAGGTCGCATAGAAAGGACGATTCATATCATAGGTGCCGGTCTTGAAGAAGTCCGTCAAAACGTTGTTCTTATTGGAGGCACAAATCATCTTACCAATAGGAATCCCCATCTTCTTAGCATAATAAGCAGCCAAGATATTGCCGAAGTTACCAGTTGGAACAACTACATTAAAGGCTTCATCCTCATGAATGGCCCCTTGCGCCACCAATTCAACATACGTATTCACATAGTAGACCACTTGTGGCGCTAAACGACCGATATTAATAGAGTTTGCCGAAGAGAACATAACCCCCTTATCAGCCACCTTTTTGGCCACTTCCTTGTTAACAAAGAGGCGTTTTAAGAATTGTTGGGCATCATCAAAGTTACCTTCAATGGCTGTTACATTGACATTATTCCCCTCTTGCTTTTGCATTTGCTCAGCCTGCATAGGAGATACGCCATCGGTTGGATAAAAGACTTGAATATGGGTACCCTTTACATCCTTAAAGCCTTCCAAGGCAGCTTTACCCGTATCACCAGATGTAGCAGTAAGAATTAAGACCTCTTTCTTTTCCCCTTCCGCTTCCTTAGCGGCTACCAAGAGATATGGGAAGAGGGACAAGGCCATGTCCTTAAAGGCTTGGGTGCGACCGTGGAAAAGTTCTAAGACCGACACCTTTTCCAAAAGGGAGTGAAGCGGGGCAATATCGCGGGTAGAGAAGTTGACATCAGAATAAGCCTTATTAATCATCTCCCGCAAGTGATCTTGGCTAAAGCAAGGAAAGAGTTTAGCCAAGACTACTTGGGCTACTTCTTGGTAATTTTTATCCTTTAAATCCGCATAGGACAAGCAATTATCAGGGAATAAAGCAGGCACATAGAGGCCTCCATCTTCGGCTAAACCATGTAATAAGGCATAAGTTTCATTGACGGCTACTGGGCCACGTGTAGATGTATATTTCATGCTGGTCTCTTCTCTATAAATACATGGATATAGGTAATAACAATATGAATTTATTATACCTTATCAAGGAGTAAAAGGGAACTTAGAAAACACAAATATCTTGTATGAGTGGACATATCTTATTTAGTCCTAATCTTTGTTGCGGGCATCTTTTCAGACACGAGGAAAATACCGATAGCCACCCATATGCAGACAAATGCAATCATCTGTGCCGAACCAAAAGGCTCGTTAAAGGCCAGGATGGAGAGGATAAAGGTTATGGATGGAGAGATATATTGCAAGACACCCAAAAGATTGAGAGGCAACATATTAGCCCCATAGGAAAAGAGGACCATTGGCACGGATGTTGCTATACCAGAAGCCATCAAGAGCCAGGCTGTAGAGGTCATACCACTATTAAAATAAGCCAAGGTAAAGTCATCAACGAAGAAGAGAAAGACTAAGGCTATCGGTGCAACCAGGGCGGTCTCTAGGGTAATAGCCGTAAAGGGATTAATATTAAGTTTCTTTTTAAGGGCTCCATAAAGGCCAAAGCTCAAGGCTAAGACAAGAGCCACCCAAGGAAAGGATCCATAGAGGATGGTCAGCATAAGGATGCCAAAGGCGGCAATAGCAATGGATATGCGTTTTGCAGGGATAAGATACTCCTTAAAGACGAATACCCCTAGGAGAACACTGAGAAGTGGGTTGATATAGTAGCCCAGACTAGTATCCATAACATGGCCATTAGAAACAGCCCAAATGTAGGTTAGCCAGTTAACACTAATTAAAATAGCTGCTAAGCCTAAGGCTAAAGCCTTCTTTTTATGGTGCCAGAGCATCTTGCAATCCGCTAAAAACTCACGACGTTTGAGTAAGAAGGTAATGACAAACATAAGCAAGCAAGACCATACAATGCGATGGGCTAAGATGGAATAAGGATCTACATGGGAGAGTTCCTTCCAGAAGAGGGGTAAAAGACCCCAAATAGAATAACAGGCTACGGAAATAATCAAGCCTGTTCGATTGCTATCTAACACGAATGGATTTCCTCCTATATACAGAAAAAGAGCACGCCTCAGGCGTGCCCTTAGTAATGGTGGAACATCGGGGGATCGAACCCCGGACCCACTGATTAAGAGTCAGTTGCTCTGCCAGCTGAGCTAATGTTCCATGGACAAGCGTTATTATACGCCTATCTTGTCAATCTGTAAATACCCTATCCACCAATTTTCCACATTGGTCGTTGCGGTTGACCCATAGAAGGTCCCTGATGTCCCTCTTTCTTAGCCCCCAAAGATTCCTCAATAAAGGCCATGAGCGCCTTCACAGAATCACCTCGACGAACCCGACCGATGAGATCTACTTCCCCATCTTGTAAGAGGCAAAGTCGCATTTTACCATCCGCCGTCAGCCGCAAACGATTACAAGAATCACAATAGGAATGTGACATGGAAAATATACTGCCTATAATTTTTCCACTTGGCAAGCGATAGTAAGAAGCAGGGCCGAAGCCCCCTATCCCATGAACTTCTTCCAAAGGCCCTCCTACTACACGAGCTAATTGATCCATCCATTCCTCAAAGGAGGGGCCTTTAAAAGTATCCCTCTGGAAGGGCATATACTCGATGAATCGCCATATAACCGGCCACTTCTCAATATAAGCTAAGAGAGAAGCCACCTCTTGATCGGACCAAGACCGAACTAAGACCGTATTGATTTTAACCGACTCGAACCCAGCCTCCATGGCGGCCTCAATACCAGCTAAAACAGCTTCCATCTGTCCTTCCTTGCCTACAGACCGAGCAAAGAGAACCGGATCTAAAGAGTCTAAGCTGATATTAACCCGGTCCAATCCCAAATCCTGTAGATGCTTAGCTCGCATCCCCAGAAGAGATGCGTTAGTTGTCATGGAAATATCCTGAAACCAACCCCTATCCTTAATGCTCTCCAACAATTGATCCAAATACGGATAGAGCAAGGGTTCACCCCCTGTGAGACGCACTGCCTTAACGCCTAATCTATGAAAGGCTTCTAGTATAGTCATCCATTCCTCTACGGTAAGGAGATTGTTTACAGCCTCTGGCGGAATTTCCTCAGGCCGACAGTAAGGGCAGGCAAAATTGCAGGCATCTGTCAGGGATACCCGCACATATTCAATTGTACGTCCCCATTGATCTTGCATGACATACTCCTCATGAGTGTAATTGAGTCTAGTTAGACTCCCACATGGACCTATTGAATTTCTTCTACCGCGTCTCCAACTTCAATCCATCCACTCTTTATAACTTTGGCGAAAATTCCTTGGGTAGGCATGATACAAGAGCCCACTTGCTGTTGAATTTCACAACCAGAGTGACACTCCTTGCCGATTTGCGTAACTTCAATAAGGACTTCCTTACCTAACCTTAGTCGAGTTCCTACCGGCAATTCATAGAGGACAATCCCTTCCACGGTGATATTCTCAGCGAAGTCACCTGGCTTTACTGGGGCCCCCTTAGCCTGCATGAGCTCGATTGATGTAATGCCCAAAAGAGAAATTTGGCGGTGCCAATTACCCGCGTGAGCGTCCCCTACCATGCCGTGATCCACCCGCAATTCCGCTTTCGCGATATTATGTTTTCTTTGGCCTTTCTTTTCCGAAATGGATATAGCCAATATCTTACCTTGCGCTAATGCCATAAGAACCTACTTTCTATATTCTGATACGGCTTATTATAGCACTATTGTAAGTCTATACCTCTATGAGGTCCATCACGAATTACATATATTTTTCATGAAAGAAACTATATGAGATAAAGATGATTTTTGAACGAGGTTATAAAAAACTCCTCCCAGTTACCTGGGAGGAGTTTATCAAATTTAGATTCACGCACCATGGTTAGACCGCTAGTTTCCTAGTCGATCCTAGCACAAAATAGTATACTCTTAAAACTTTGAATCCCGGCGACCCATAGCCTTTAGCTCATCCCCTTGATTCAAGCCATTAAAGAGGAGATTCAAGACAATTGCCATGAGGGAGCCGAAGGTAATGCCAGAAGACATAACAATCTTAGCCCATGCAGGGAAGTGATCATACATGGTTGGGGCCCCTAAAGGAATCATGGCAACGCCGATAGAAATAGCTACCAGCATAAGGTTATAGTTACCATCAAAGTTAACCTTAGACAAGGACCGGATACCAGAAGCGATAATCATACCAAACATAGCCAAACCAGCCCCGCCAAGTACTGCGTTAGGTACACAAGCCACTACAGCAGCCAATTTAGGGAAAAGGCCCAAAAGGACCAAAATAAGGCCGGACGCGGCAACAACAAAACGGGATTTAACGCGAGTCACCGCAATAAGACCAACGTTTTGGGCAAAGGCCGTGTAAGGGAAAGAGTTGAGAATACCACCAATAACAGTAGAGATACCATCGGCCCGAAGGACAGCGGCTAATTCTTTCTTACCAATTTTCTTATTGACGATTTCCCCAATAGCAATAGAATCACCTGTGGTTTCAACCATAACCACAAGCATTACGATAACCATGGAGACTACAGACGCTACATCAAAGGTTGGCATCCCAAAGGAGAATGGTGTAATCACATCGAACCAGTTAGCTTTACCAACTGCATCAAAGTTTACCACTCCCATACAATAGGCAATAAGGGTCCCGCCAACCAAGCCCAAAAGGACGGAAAGATTAGAAATAAAACCCTTAGCAAAACGGTAAACAAAGATAACAATAAGGAAGGTTAAGAGAGCTAACATCAAATTGGTCGCATCCCCAAAGGATTCTGCCTTAGGGTTGCCGCCACCCATCCAACGAATGGCAACTGGCATGAGTGAAATACCGATGATAGTAATGATGGTCCCCGTTACTACAGGTGGGAAGAGACGAATCAAACGGGAGAAAAATGGCGCAATAAGGAAGGTTAAAACACCTGCTACAATAATGGCCCCATAGATGGCGGTCATCCCTTGGACACCTCCACCATGGGCTAGGCCAATCATGATCATAGGTGTAACGGACGCAAAGGTTACCCCTTGAATCATAGGAATGCGGCCACCGACCTTCCAAAATCCCAAGGTTTGAATCAGGGTTGCAATACCACAGGTCAAGAGGTCAGCATTAATCAAGTGAATCAATTCTGCCGTAGACAAGTGAAGGGCCTGGGCGATAATAATTGGCACGGCTACTGCACCAGCGTACATAGCCAATACGTGTTGCAAGCCATAGGCAAAGAGTTTGTGGACCGGTAGAAGGGTATCTACGGTATTGTCTTCAATCTTTGTTTGATTGCTCATGTCTGTCTCCTCAACAACAATGACAACAGTATCTATATCTTAAGTCTACTCTACTATCAAACATTAAGCAAGAGAATTAATTTTATTGTTCATATAGTATCGAACAATAACTAGAACTAATGATATATTTTTTATTTTGTTCGCCTTATCTAGAGTAAGACTCAAAAAACCTGTAGGGCCCAGCCTCCTGCTAGCCCCTACAGGCTTTCTCCTAATAACCACCCAAGCTAACTAGTCTAGCTTCTTCTTCATCAATAGAGCCTTCTATGGCCGCCATTTGATTCTCCAATTCCTTAACAAAGGCTGGATCCTTAATGCCAGACAGGTTAATTTTCACATTAAGGAAGGCCGCTTTCACAGCAGCCCGCGCATTAATAGCACCGATGATACCATCAGTAGTGGCATTCCTATTACCGTCCCGGATAACCACTTCCGCATCCTTAAGGAGGCTATAGGCTAGGCAACCAATCTCGAAGGGAACCTTGGCCGCTTCTCGATAGCAGACCTGTAACTGATCCTTACGGTAGGCCACTTGGTCAGGGCTATCCTTAGGAAGTCGAAGGGCCGCCATGAACGCATCGAAAACTTGTGCATCTTTATCAGCCAAGACTAAAAAACGTTCTCGCATAGCCGGCAGGCGATCCACTATATCTTGCATGGTAGACTCTACCGCCTCATAACCTTGTTTACCAATGGTCAAATGCGCTAACATTTCCACCAAGGCTACTCCGGAAGCAGCAGTCATTGCCGCAATAGCACCGCCTCCTGGTGTCGGATTAGAACTAGCCGTCATCGCCAAGCAATGGCCTAAAGTCATATCTTTAATCATACAATCTCCTTATCTAGAAGAGCCCCTTAATGGTTCCATCAGCTTCTACATCCATAGCTAAAGCAGCCGGTTTTTTAGGAAGGCCCGGCATAACCATGATATTACCTGTTCGGCATACGATGAAACCCGCACCAGCGGCCACTCGTACATCAGATACAGTCACATTAAATCCACTTGGTGACCCCAACCTACTAGGGTCATCAGAGAGGGAGTATTGCGTTTTCGCCATGCAAACTGGCAAGTCCCCCAAGCCCCACTCTTGAATTTGTTTCATTTGCTTCTTAGCAGCTGCTGTAAAGATAACTCCATCCCCACCATAAATAGTCTTAGTGATAGCTTTAACCTTATCTTCAATGGAGTCCTTCAAGTCATATACAAACTTAGGGCTAGGCTTAGGCCCCTGTGCCAATTCTACCACCTTACGGGCGAAATCGAGACCACCTTGGCCTCCCTTCTCCCAACATTCATTGAGTTCTACTGGAACGCCAAAGTCTCGGCATAGTTCTTCTAGTTTAGCAATTTCTCTCTCCGTATCAGAGGAGAACCGATTGATTGCTACCATAACAGGGGCCCCGAAGAACTGCATATTCTCCACCTGCTTTTTAAGGTTGGTGAAGCCCTTTTCAACCGCTTCTATATTTTCTTCTGCCAAGTCAGTCTTAGCTACACCACCATGCATCTTGAGAGCCCGAAGGGTAGCCACGACAACAACCACATCAGGGAAGATATGTCCATAGCGGCATTTGATGTCCATGAACTTTTCCGCCCCTAAATCAGCACCAAAACCCGCTTCCGTAACCACCATATCACCCAACTTAAGGGCCAGCTTAGTAGCAACCAAGGAGTTACAACCATGAGCGATATTAGCAAAAGGCCCCCCGTGGACAAGAGCTGGTGTTCCCTCCAACGTTTGTACTAAGTTAGGCTTGATGGCATCCTTCATGAGGAGAGCCATAGCCCCTTGGCAGCCTAATTGGCTCACCCGCACAGGATTACCATCCATGTCTGGGCCGATAATGATACGACCAAAACGGTCCTTCAAATCTTCTAGGTCCTTAGCCAAGCAGAGGATAGCCATAATTTCGGAGGCCACGGTAATCATAAAATGGTCTTCCCTAGGGAATCCACAAACCTTGCCGCCCAAAGCTACATTTACATTGCGAAGAGCCCGGTCATTCATGTCCAAAACCCGAGGCCAGGTAATTTGACGTAGGTCAATATTCAGGGCGTTCCCTTGGTGGATATGGTTATCGATCATGGCTGACAAGAGATTGTGGGCGGCTGTAATAGCGTGCATATCACCGGTAAAGTGAAGGTTGATATCGTCCATCGGAACAACCTGTGCATAGCCACCGCCTGCGGCGCCGCCCTTGATACCAAATACAGGGCCTAAGGATGGTTCTCGGAGGGTGGCAATTGCCTTTTTACCAATGGCGCTAAGGGATTCAACCAACCCAATAGATGTAGTGGACTTGCCCTCTCCTGCCGGAGTTGGTGTAATGGCCGTGACAAGAACCAACTTGCCATCTTCTTTAGCATCTAAGCGGCGAATGGCGTCAAAGGAGATTTTAGCCTTATAGTGGCCATATTGTTCGATATCTTCGGAGGAAAGGCCACATTTTTCAGCAATGGCCGTAATCTTCTCCATCTCATTCGCTTGTGCAATTTCAATATCTGTTAACATAGTACCTCCAATGACAAAATATAAGTATAATTTGTATCTATTATAGCCCATTACATATTGGACCACCACCATATTAAAAAATCTAAGAAGTCTATTATTCCCACTTCTGACAGGCCTAACAGCCTATCATTAAAAAAAACGCCCTCCAAGAAGGGCGTTTTAAACTCAATAGATTTATTAGAATGGGAAGAATATTGGCAATAGAACCATGGTTACAATAACCGATACCAAGATGAGTGGCGTTCCCGCTTTTACAAACTCACGGAAGCTATAACCAGCGGCATTGTACACCATAGTATTGGCTGGCATGCCTACCGGTGTACCATAAGCCAAGGAAGAGCCCAATACGATGGCCGCCGTTACCCCATGAGGGTCGAAGTTCATGGTGTGGGCCAATTGAATTCCGATTGGAATCAAGAGCGCACAAGTAGCTGTATTAGACATGAAATTGGTCATGGATACGCAGAGAATCAAGAGAATGCCAATGATGAGGAATGGTGGTGCACTCACGCCGACCAAGCCCATGATCGTATCCGCTATAACGCTGCCCGCGCCGGACTTAACCATAGCATCACCCAAGGCCAGAGAACCTACGAAGAGCAAGATAGTCTTGAGGTCAATAGACTCCATGGCCTGCTTTTCAGACAATACGCCAGTTCCTACGATAATCAAGGCGCCAACCCAAGAGGATACGAAGAGTGGTAAGCCACCGGACAAACCAAAGATAGCCCCCAATTGTTTGTCAAAGATCATGGCCAATACAGTGCCTAACAAGACTAGGCCGGAGGTTACCTTTTTCCACGTTGGCACTCGATCATAGTGGTAGTTACGAGTATAGGTTACCTCTGGTCGATGGGCAGCATCCCTAGGTAGGAAACGCTTACCAATAAAGGCACAGAAGAGGGTCCCAATGAGGAGCATAGGAATCCCAATATAACCGTATTCAAAGAAAGAGAATGGCTCAAGGCCCTTGGCGATTAGGGCAGACTGACCAATCATATTACCAGGGGAACCAATAAGGGAAATATTACCACCCATGGCAGAGGCAAAGACGATGGTCATTAGAAGCCGCTGTGGAGACGTATTGGTTTCCTTAGCGATCCCGATAATAACCGGAATCATGACGGCAGCCGTCCCTGTATTGGAGAGGAAGGCGGACATAAAACCAGTTAAGAGCATGACCGCTATGAGAAGCTGGGTTTCACTCTTAGCGAACTTGGATACCACTCGTCCTACAGCTACAGCCATACCCGTTTCAAAGAAGGCGGCCCCAATGATAAACATACCAAAGAACAACAAAACATTTTGATCAACGAAACCCTTAAAAGCCTCCATCGGTGTCAAGACACCTGTCAATGTCAACCCCACCGCCACAATCATAGCAGTGATGGAGAGAGGAATCTTCTCCCAAGCAAACATGACGATGGCAAAGACCAAGAAGGCCAGTGTAATCGTTACTGCATCCATATACATTTCCTTTCTAGCGAGAGATAGTATTCTCTCCTATCATAAACATAAAAAAGAAAAGCCCTAGGCAGGTCTCAATAGGCTTGCACACTAAGGGCAAAAACTTTAAATATCTAAAAAATTCTATATATATTGTAATTTTTTTATTTACCCAGTGTCAAGAAGCTAACTAGAAGAAATTCACAGGCCATAAAAAAAGACCTCCCAAAGGAGGTCTTGTAAAATATTATGCTTTTTTGTCATCTGCCGTTAGCGCTGCAAATTCTTCGTCAGACATTGGCTTTTCAATGTAGGAGTTCAAATCTTCCGCGGATATTTCGTGTTCCCAACGGGCTACAACTAAACCGGCAATACAGTTACCTGTTACATTACACATGGTTCGTGCCATATCAAGAACGCGGTCAATACCAAGAAGCATAGCCACCCCTTCTACAGGAATACCGAAGGCTGTAGCTGTACCAGCCAAGATGATAAGGGCTGCGCCAGGTACACCAGCAATCCCCTTCGTAGAAATCATGAGGGTAAGCAAGATAACGATTTGAAGGCCCAATGGTAATGGCACACCATATACCTGTCCCAAGAAGATAACCGCTACTGCTGAATAGAGAGTAGAACCATCAAGGTTAAAGGTATAACCCAGTGGTAATACAAAGGAAACGATATGTTTCGGAATACCAATACGTTCCAATTTTTCCATAGCAATTGGCAAGGCTGCTTCAGAAGCTGATGTAGTGAAAGCCAAGACCATAGGTTCTTTGATGACTTTCATAAAGCCTACCAGATTAACCTTGGTAACAACAGCTGCACCTATCACCAAGATAACCAAGAAAATCCCAATGGCCAGGTACATGGTACCGATAAGCTTAAGGAGTGGAATCAATACATCCAAGCCATACATGGCTACGGTGTGAGCGATGGCACCGAAGATACCGATTGGAGAAACCTTCATAACGTAATGGGTTACGTTGAACATGATATGGGTAATATCACGGGATAGGTCGATAACCTTCTGCCCATCTTTACCTGCTTTAGCTGCGGAAATGGCAAAAATACAGGAGAAGAAGATAATTTGAAGCATATCAGCCCGGGCCATAGCATCGATGATATTGGTCGGAACGATATTAACGATCATTTGGATATGATCCAGAGGCTTATGATCAGCGATTTTTTGGACCGCATCAGTCATGCCTTGTTGAATATGAACCCCCATGCCTGGTTCGATGAGGTTGACTACCAAGAGTCCAACCACTAGGGCCACTGTAGTAGCCACTTCAAACCACAGGATAGCTTTACCCCCTAGGCGCCCTAACTTAGAAAAGTCACCAGTACCAGCAATCCCCATGATAAGGGAGAAGAAGATTAGAGGAACCACGATCATCTTGATCATGCGAATAAAAATATCTCCCAATGGTTTCATGGCTAGGCCAATATCAGGAGAGACAGCACCTACGACGACCCCTAAAATAAGGGCTAGGACGATATAGGTGGATAAGGATCTTTGTTTTAAAAATTCCATGTTTTTCCTACTCTCTAACACAAAAATAAACGATAGCCCTATGGAGTGGACTATCGTCTACTTACAAAAAACTATGCCGTGATTATACCACACTTCATATGCTTTTGGTACTTATAATATGAATAAGTGAACCCTTTTCAAGACCTTCTGTACCCTGTGGCACATAGGCCAAGGCATTAACAGAGGCTAGGGATACCATAGCCGATGATGACTGGCTAGGGGCCATTCTAAAGTGAAGATTCCCTTCATACCAATAGGCCTGGCCCTGTACGTAACGGTCTAAAGGATTTTTTTTAGCCAGGTCGCAATCTAAAATGGCAGTCATTCGAGACTCTTTTTCTAGATCGATCCCCCTAGCTAACTGAAGGGCTGGCTTAACCAAGAGGTGAAAGCCATTATAGGCCGCTACAGGATTACCAGACAGGCCAAAAATCAAGCAGCCCTCTGGTGTCAGGCCCCCATAGGAGGCGGCTCCTGGCCGCATGGCAATCCGTTGATAGAGCATATGTGCCCCTAAGGCCTCATAGATGTGAGGCATAGAGTCGAAGAGACCCACTGATACGCCACCGGAAGATAGGATTATATCAACCCCTTGGGCCAACTGCATAACCGTTTGTATTTCCCCTTCTAAGAGTTCAGGATCATCGGAAACATGGTAATGACGAAGACTATTTATGCCAGTCTCTCGTAAAAGGCCTTCAAGGAGAAATCGATTGGAGTTATAAATCTGACCTGGCCCCAAAACCTGCCCTGGTTCAACAATCTCCCGACCAGAGGTCAAGAGAAGAGCCTTAAGAGGCTCATAAACGACGACTTCCTGGCGGCCTATCCCTGCCAATACGGACTGAATAGTCCCATCAAGAAGAAGTCCTGGTTCCAAGAGACGGTCTCCAGGCGCACATTCTTCCCCCTTCTGTATGACATGCTGCCCCTTTTTAACAACCCCTCTTACTACAATACGAGACCCGATCTGACCAGATCCCTCAACAGCCTCTTGCATAATCACTGTATCACAGCTTTGAGGCAAAGGTGCCCCTGTCATAACACGAAGAGCTTGCCCCTTAGTTAGAGGCTGATCCCAAACTTGACCAGCCCCGATAAGGCCCACAACTTCATATTCTTCTAGCCCTTCCTGGTAGGCTATGGCATAGCCATCCATGGCAGACTTACTAAAGGCCGGAATCGATTGGCTAGCTACAATCGATTCAGCCAAGACAGACCCCAAAGCCTGATTTAAGCCCAAGGTCACCCTTCTTGGTTCCCTCTCAGCTAGGGCGTCTTGCCAAAGACCAGAAGCCTCTTGTACACTAATTGTTTTCACCCTATACTCCTTATGCAAAACAAGGGATGACAATCCCTTCCACCAAATTTTCCAAAGCTTGATCATCAAAATCGGTTATATCCACATGGGCTACTATGTCTTTTTCATGCCCTATCCGCCCCTCTGTAT
>CAKPUJ010000006.1:0-41392 GCA_934191645.1 uncultured Veillonella sp.
GGGTACCGCCCTTATTGTCTACATCTACTTGATCCGGCATGAGGTCGATAACCTTATGCTTAGCATGTTCATCGAATTCACCGGAGGTAGCTCCAGCAAGACCTGCTACATTACGAGCAAATTCCATAACAGCTGTTTGCATGCCCAAACAAATGCCTAAGAACGGAATCTTATTTTCTCGTACATATTGGATGGTGCGGATTTTACCTTCTACACCACGGTTACCAAAACCACCTGGGACGATAACACCATCTAAGTGACCCAAAACCTTAGCAATATCTACGGATGGATCATCCAATTGTTCAGAATCGATCCAATCGATAGTAACCTTCGTATCGGTTTCAAGGCCCGCATGACCCAAGGCTTCAGCGATGGACAAGTAAGCATCGTGAAGGGCTACATATTTACCAACCAAGCCAATGGTGATTTCTCGTTTAGGATTGGCAATCTTGTAGACCATCTTTTTCCATTCTTCCATGTCTGCAGGGCGAGGATCCATATCAAGTTTCTTCATAACAATGGAATCAAGGCCTTCTTCTTGGAGCATCAAAGGCACTTCGTAAATGGAGGAACAAGTTTTATTTTGAATAACCGCTTGTGGTTCTACATCGCAGAAGAGGGCTAACTTTTCCTTCAGTTCTGGTGTGATAGTCTTTTCAGAGCGGCATACCAAGATATCCGGTTGAATACCAATTCCACGCAATTCTTTGACAGAGTGTTGGGTCGGTTTTGTCTTAAGTTCTCCTGCAGCACCGATATAAGGAACGAGGGTTACATGGATGTAGATTACATCATTGCGGCCTACTTCTTTTTTCACTTGACGGATAGCTTCCATAAAAGGCATGGATTCGATATCCCCGATAGTACCACCGATTTCTGTGATAACCACATCAGCCCCTTGCTCTTCACCCAGGCGGTAGACATTTTGTTTAATTTCGTTGGTGATGTGAGGGATAACTTGAACCGTAGAGCCCAAGTAGTCACCCTTCCGTTCCTTATTAATGACATTCCAGTAAACGCGACCAGCGGTAATGTTAGACCGTTGGGATAGGTCGATGTCGATAAAGCGTTCGTAGTGACCTAAGTCTAAGTCGGTTTCAGCCCCATCATTGGTGACAAATACTTCACCATGTTGGTAGGGACTCATTGTACCTGGGTCAATATTGATGTAGGGATCGAATTTTTGAATGGTTACCTTATAACCGCGATTTTTAAGAAGACGCCCTAGGGATGCTGCCGTAATCCCCTTCCCAAGAGAAGATACAACGCCACCGGTTACGAAAATATACTTAGTTGCCATGATGCCTCCTCAAGCAATTAATTAGCAATGATTACATCTTTTCTGGTGCAGAAATACCAAGGATGCCTAACCCTTGTTCCAAGACTAAAGCCACCGCTGTGATCAAGCCCAGACGAGCTTGTTGCAAGCCACTATCTACACCGATAATACGACCTTGACGGTAGAAGGAATGGAACATAGATGCTAGGTCATACAAGTATTGAGCAATGCGATGAGGGGCCTTGCGTTCAGCTGCTAAGACCACTTCCTCTGGGAATTCAGCCATTTTCTTGATCAATTCCAACTCTAATTCTCCCGTTAAAGAAGAGAAGTCTGTTTCGTCCCATTGACCAAAGCTGATACCCGCTTCCTTTACTTGATTGTAAATGGAATGAATCCGTGCATGAGCATATTGAATATAGTAAACAGGATTTTCATTTGATTTAGACTTAGCTAAATCAATATCAAAGTCCAACTGGCTGTCTAGAGAGCGCATTACGAAGAAGTAACGGGCCGCATCAACACCAACCTCTTCTAAGAGTTCATCTAAGGTCAAAGATTGACCAGATCGCTTAGAGAGAGAGACCTTTTGGCCACCCCGATAGAGGGCCATCATTTGTAACAGCATGATGGTAAGCTTATTGGGATCATAGTCTAAGCCTTGGATAGCCGCCTTAACACGGGCCACATAACCATGGTGATCAGCGCCCCAAATATCGATCATTTCTTGGAAGCCCCGCTCATATTTATTGCGGTGGTAAGCGATATCAGAGGCGAAGTAGGTAGGGACTCCATTATCACGGATGACACAGCGATCCTTATCGTCGCCGAAAGAAGTCGTACGGAACCAAAGCGCCCCATCCTTTTCGTAAATATGACCCAAAGCCTTGAGTTGATCTACAGCCATCTTAACTTCGTCAGTACCATAAAGGGATTTTTCAGAAAAATAATGATCCATTTTGATATTAAAATGAGCCAGTGTCTTCTTAATATCTTCCAATTTTTCTGGAACAGCCAAGTCTTTAAAGTAGGCAATTCTATCTTCCCGGCTCATAGCATTGAGCTTTTCAAAGCCTTCTTTATCCACAATAGCCTTAGCGGTCTCGATGATATCAGGGCCTCGGTAGCCATTATCAGGGAAAATCAAAGCCCCTTCAGGAATGGTATCCGGCAAGAGGTAAGTTCCATCATCTTGTTTCTCTGAGAAGACCAAGTGAGCCCCTTGTAACTCTTGGAAACGCATTTCCACAGAAATAGCTAAGTTATCTACTTGATTACCTGCATCATTAACATAGTATTCCGATTGTACGTTATAGCCGGCATATCGCAGGAGGTTAACTAGGGCAGATCCATAAGCTGCACCGCGACCATGGCCTACATGAAGAGGGCCTGTTGGGTTTGCAGAAATATATTCCACTTGAATAGTATCTCGTGCGCGAAGCTCTTGTTTACCATAATCGTTACCGGCCAAAAGAATGGCCTTCAATTGGTCATAGACCATATGGGACTTGAGAAAGAAGTTAATAAAACCTGCCCCTGCGACTTCTGCATAGTCCAACCAATCATAGTCCATCTGTGCCACAATTGCTTCAGCAATCGTCTTAGGTGCCTTACGAGCAACACGTGCGGACTGCATAGCAATATTGGTAGAAAAATCACCGAATTCCTTTTGTGGAGGCACCTCTAGAAGAACCTCAGGGTATTGGCCTTCTGGCAAGGTCCCTGCTGCTACGGCCTTTTCCACAGCCTCTACAAGCCCTTGTTTAAGGACATCTTTCATATCCATGCTTATTCCTCCCGCACCTCAATATCTAACTGATTATAAAATTGGGCTTCTCCTTCCAGGCTAATATCATAGCCCAAGTGGACAGAACATCGATCCTCCTGTGCATCTACCTCCAGTTCGTGAGTAGTCACACTCATAGCCAAGTCCCCAAAGGGCGTTTGGTAGATAATATCCCGTTCCTGGCCTAGTATATACTCATGGCGCATGGTAACAGCTCCAGTCCGCACAAGTACGATAGAATTGGGATACACCTTAATAGTCGTCTTAACTCCTTCTAGCCCAGTTACGCTCGATTCATCATAGCGTATGTAATAGACCCCATTACGTTCGCCATAGGTCCCCGGAGAAACCAATTCTACTACCTGGTCTTGGCCGTCTGTATCCCGCTGGATAGACTTAACAGATACTAGAACTTCCTTCATTTCCTAACTCCTATGGATTCGCATTCATATCGGTTAATTATATCACAAATAGGCGTCATTTTATAGATTGACGGCCAGAATGAACCAAGGCTTCTTTTTCTCTTTTCGTCATCTTTTTTATCCAATATTCCCGAGATTGGGCTTCCCGTTTAGACCGGAAAGGCTGTGACCAAACTAGGGTCACCGGTCGCCGAGTTCGCGTGTACTTAGCCCCACCAGGAATTTGACCATTATGAGCCTTTAGGCGCTTATCTAAATCCTTGGTCCAACCCGTATAAAGAGATCCGTCTGCACAACGGACTATATAAGTCCAAAAAATAGTTTCTAACCTATCCACCATGCTTACTTATCATCCTGAATAGGTTCTAGTGTGATGGATTGAATAATTACCGGCTCAAGCGGTTTATCATTCTTGCCTGTCTTAGTTTGACCAATTTTTTGAACCACATCCATCCCTTGTACTACTTCACCAAAAATAGTGTGCTTGTTTTCTAGCCAATCCGTCGGCGCTAGGGTGATGAAGAATTGAGACCCCCCTGTATTAGGTCCCCGGTTAGCCATGGCTAAAACACCGGCCTTATTAAAATGAAGATCATTGGATTCATCAGGGATTTCATAACCTGGGCCACCAGAGCCATTCCCTCTAGGATCTCCCCCTTGAATCATGAATCCATCGATAACCCGGTGAAAGGTCAGGTCATTATAAAAGCCCTTCTTAACTAAGTATTCAAAATTTTTCACCGTAATAGGGGCTTTAGATCCATAAAGGCGAATTTTAAAGGACCCCATATTTGTTGTAAAGACAGCGTATTCATCCGCTATAGGTGCCTTGGAAAAGGCAGGCATCTTACTTTGGCTCTCCGCCGTTTGTGCCTTAGTGTCACTCACACTAACCTGGCTAGTACCGCAAGCTGTAGACAGTAGAAGAATGATGCCTAAACTCAGGCATCCTAGCATTTTATTTACATTCATAACAAACCTCTCTAGGGTTACTAATTACATACATAGGCAGAGATACTAGATCCAACCAAACTTACGACAGGCCTTCCAGATTCCATCCTTATCACAATCATCCGTGACATAATCAGCTCGTTCTTTCAATTCATCACGTCCGTTGCCCATGGCAATCTTAAACCAATCTGGTTTAAACATAGACAAGTCATTCATACCATCCCCAAAGACAACGGCCTTGGCATAGTCCTTCTCCTTGTAAAAGTCCATGAGCGCTCGTACACCACGCGCCTTATCCATGGGTTCAAAGAGGATACAACCCTCCCCATAGCGGATAAGTTTCTTAGTAAAGTGTTGAATTTGCTTTTCTTCCTCTTCCCCTTCCAGGAAAAAGGCATAGATTTTAAAGAAATTCTCCACCTGATGAAAATCGAAATCCGGATCCACCACGGTTTTGAATACATCCCAATCGGGGTGCCAATCAAGAATTCTCTTATAGGGGGTAATGCGAGACAGCTGATTGCGATCCGTCACAGCCCAGGGGATACCATGGCTCTCCAACTGTTCTAGGTAGGAAATACAAGCGCCTCGATCCATTCCCTCCATGTAAAGGAGACTCCCTTCAACAGTCAAACTATGGCCCCCATCGGCAGAAAAGTCTCGCACCTGAGCTAGGTCAGCAAAGCGTTTAGCATCCACCTGAATGCGCCCTGTATTTAAAGCCACATGGTGGCCTCGCCGGCGGAGTTCATAGAGGGTCTCCATGGTGGAATCCGGTATGGATGAGTCTGGCCAAACGGCTATGGTATTATCAATATCAAAAAAGAAGTACCTTCTATCCACTAGAATCTCCTATTAATCCCGTCCAGACATAAGCTTAAAGCGTTCCACCTGTTCAACATCAGGGTACTTTTCACGGTCTACATCAGAGAGGAACATATCATAAGGACGAATGTAGGTTTCTCGACCATCATAAAGCTTTTGATAGACCACAAACCTATCCCCTGTCTCAGAATGAATGGCCACATCTTTTACATAGTAATACATGCCTTTAAAATGCCGATAGAGACCACCAATCACAAGATTACGCATGGGAATACCTCCTAGTCTAAATAAAGAAAAATCACGCTACCAAGCCTGGCAACGCAACGAACTTCCACCTATATATTTATATATAATTATAGCAAATATCATATAAAAAAACACCGCCCATTAAATCATAGGCGGTGTCTTTTAGTTTACGCTTCTTTTACAAGAGCCTTGTTAATAAGGCCAATGATGAGACCTACTACAGCAAAGAGAATCCAACCCATGCCAATACCATGGAGTGGCACATAAGCATTGAAAGCTCCTTCAATGAAAGCAGGAGATACCTTAGCGGCTTCCAAGGCGGATACGATGCCATAGATAGTCGTCAAACCCAAGGTCCATACATAGACACAGCGACGGTTGCCGAAGAGTCCATTTCCGATAGCCAAGAAGATTAACACAATGGTAATCGGGTAAATGAGCATGAGCAATGGGATAGCTGCTAAGATAATAGTCTTAAGGCCATACATAGAAATCCCCAAGGATACCAAGGCCATAATGAAAGCGTACATTTGGTAAGAGATCTTGCTATACAAGCTGCCGAAATATTGGGCACAACAAGTGATGAGACCAATGGAGGTAGTAAAGCAAGCAAGCAATACGATAACGGCCAAGATGATAGCACCAGCAGAACCTAAGAGGATATCAGCAGATTTCGCCAAAACAGGTGCCCCTGTATCGAGCATACCCAAGGCTTCTACAGAAGTAGCCCCCAAGTTAGCTACAAAAATATAGACAAAGGCCAAGCCAAGCGCAGCTACACCACCAGCTTTCATAGTGGAACCAGTAATTTCACCCGGAGTTTTAGCACCAGCCATTTTTACAAAATCTACAACTAAGACGGAGAATACCAAGGAGGCTAAGGCATCCATGGTGTTGTAACCATCTAAGAAACCATTACCCACAGCAGCACCTACGGTCGCATATTTATCAATAGCTTGACCATAACCCCCCAAAGGATGAAGCAAAGAGCTCACGATAAGAACTAAAATAACCAGTAAGAGAATTGGGGTGAGGACCTTACCAATACGGTCTACCAACTTACTAGGTCGAATGGCAACAAAGAGGGAAATGGCGAAGAAGGCCACCAAGAAGAGTGGTTCCGCCCATACTGGAGGTGCATCGCCTAAGAAAGGACGAAGTGCAATCTCATAGGATACAGTCCCCGTCCGAGGGGTCGCAAAGATAGGTCCGATAATAAGGTAAAGAATAACAGAATAGATGAGGCCGTACAAAGGATGAACCCGACCCGACAATTCTTCTACGTTTCGAACGCCCGTTTTGGCTACGGCTAAAATCCCTAGAAGAGGAAGACCTACACCGGTTAGGATGAAACCAATAACGGCATAAGGGGTCATGGCCCCCGCTTGTTGCCCCAGAGAAGCAGGGAAGATTAGATTGCCCGCCCCAAAGAAGAGGGCGAAGAGCATAAGGCCAATAGCTACATAAGCACGGCCAGATAAATTTTTACTTGATTCCATAAGAAACTCCTTATAATAAAATGATTAATTAACCTTGTTAACGTCCACCTTTACATCATAAAAGGTAGAACCCCATCCATCGTCCGTGGGTCGCATGGCTGTAACAGCATTAATGCCAACCTGTGGATCACTGCTATAGCGCTGCCACCAGACACCAAGGGTGACGACGGTACCCGGCGATACGAACTCATCTAGACTCAAAGGTAGGCGTACAGCCCCTCGTTCGTTGCTGACCATCACTTGGTCCCCCTGGCATAGGCCCTTACGCCTAGCATCCTTTGGATGCATACGGATGTACATTGGTTGAGGATCATCTAGGTCACGTTCGCAAAAGGACGAATCCAATATGCGAATATCATTACCATTGATCAACCAGAACTCGGCATCATCACCGTGAGGGTCCAACCAACAAGGGAGGGGATGCTTGTGCCGAGGATTATAGATTTCAACCTTACCCGATGGCGTCCTAAAGTCCATTTTGTAATTCTTAGGTAAGTCAATCTCCACCTGCTTTTCTTGTAGAATATCAGCCTTAAGAGAATCTGGCACATTTGCAGATGCTACGATTTTCTCAATTAACTGCCGCTCACTTTGGTCAAAGAAAGAATCCTCTAAACTCATACGCTTAGCAAGAGCCGAGAAGACCTGCCAGTTAGACTTGGCTTGACCCACCGGTTCGATGGCTTTATAGCCTGTTCCTACTGTATAGTGACCGTAAGAATTATAGATGTCATCATGCTCTACCGACGAAGTCGCTGGCAGCACTATATCGGCATACTTACAAGTATCCGTAAAAAAGCGTTCATGGACTACCGTAAAGAGGTCATCTCGCATGAGACCCTGCCGAACCTTATTTTGATCTGGTGCCGTAATGGCTGGATTGGAGGAGAATACATAAAGCATATGAATAGGTATAGCTACCTCTTCCGTCAACATATGGCCCAACTGAATCATGGGCATAAGTCGAGAAGCAGATCCCTCCGATGTTCCATTTTCCATAACCGCCTTAGTAACAAAAGCCGACCCCATAGCAGAGGTCAAGAGACCACCCCCTTTATGTTGGTAGGCCCCTACCAAAGCTGGCAGACAGCTAATGATTCGGGCAGCCATAGCTCCATTCCCATATCGAGTCAGTCCAGAGCCCATGCGGATAAAAGGCGCCTTAGCGGCACAAAAATCCGCCGCAAAGGCTTCAATAGTCTCTACAGAAAGGCCCGTTTTGTGAGCCGCCCAAGCGGGCGTATAATCTGCCAAGGTGGGAATCATTTGATCCCAACCTTGCACATAGGTATCAATAAAGTCCTGATCCACTAACTGGTCTCGATGCATGATATGCATCATGGCCAGACCTAGAGCCCCATCAGACCCCGGTAAAATCTGCAACTGCCTATCTGCTACCGAAGCTGTATAAGTCTTATGGGTATCTATCAGCCAAACCTTGGCTCCCTTCTTCTTAGCTTCTGCTATATCAAAGAGGAAATGCATATCTGTAGCGGCTGCGTTAATCCCCCAGAGGATGATACAGTCCGAGTCCTGTGCCTCTTGTGGGCGAGTCGTCAAGGTTTTCCCCATGACCGCACTATAGCCTGCCCCCTTTGCGGGTGAACAGATCCCCCGATCTTGATCAGTAGCCTTGATCTTGCGGAAAAAATAATTGCCCGCCGCCGTGTTAATCCGCCCCATAGTCCCTGCATAAGAGTAGCGAAGGACTGATTCAGATCCATAGCTTTTAGCCGTATCTAAAAACTTCTCTGCCACTAAATCTAGCGCTTGATCCCAGGAAATCGGTTCAAATTGATCTTGTCCTACCCCTTTCTTTCCCACTCGTATAAGAGGTGTCTTAAGTCGCAAGGGTGAATTGACAGTCAGTTCATAATGCTGCATTTTTTGGCAAAGCCGCCCTCGCGTGAAGGTATGGTCGGGATTCCCCTCTACACGAACCAACTTACCGTGCTCTGTATACAGGATGAGCCCGCATGCATCAGGGCAATCATACGGGCAGACTGAGTAATGCTTTTCCATACTAATCCCCCTCTATCAAACAAGCCTCCTCGGGTCATGACAACTAAGTATGTCTAGTTCTCAATCATGCCCATAAGACTACTGATTATTCCATAAAAATTTTCTTACCAATGTATTAATTTTATCTATATAGACCTATTATACACACAAAATCACAAATTTGTAATCAAAAGTTATATTCCTATGACAGAAAGGCATAGCTATTAAAAGCCCGTTATAATGCATTAAACTCATATTTGTTTACCTTTTATTTCCAAACATCCGAGTCATATATTCTCAAAAGGCACAGAAAATCAGGCCTTTTATTGTTTTATGCTAAATTTATATGTGCTATACTATTTTCACATAAAGCTTTGACGCTTTATTATCCGTACTTTCACAACCTATTCGACTCATCGAAGAGCCATGAATAGAAAATTCTCATAGTAAGGAGTTAACCCTATGACTGAAAGTAATGCGAAATTATTTCCTTATGAAACGCTCAAGCAACTATGCTTGGATGCCTTTCAAAAGTTTGGTTTCACCGCTGATGAAGCCGACCAAATTCAAGATGCTCTATTAACAGCCGATCTCTTTGGCATCCAAAGCCATGGCATGCAACGGATGGTTCGTTATCACAAGGGTATCAAAAGCGGTCTCATCAAAATCAGTGCCAAACCAGAAGTTCTATTTGAAACACCGATTTCCGCTATCATCGATGGCCATGCTGGCATGGGACAACTCATTTCTATCTTTGCCACGAAAAAAGCCATCGAGAAGGCAAAAACAGCTGGTGTGGGTATCGTCAGTGTCCGCAACTCAAACCACTACGGCATCTCTTCCTACTACGCCAAGATGGCCTGTGAAGAAGGCCTCATCGGTTACTCCTCTACTAACTCGGAAGCCCTCATGGTGCCAACTGGTAGCCGCAAGGCAATGATTGGTACCAACCCACAAGGCTGGGCTGTTCCTACCGAAGAATATCCTTTCATCTTCGATGCAGCTACTACTGTCGTCACCCGCGGCAAGGTTGAAATGTACAACAAAATGCAAAAACCTATGCCAGATGGTTGGTGTGTAGACGAAAAAGGCCTGCCTACTAACGATGCAGCCCGAGTTCTCAGAAACTTTAAAGAAGAGAACTGCGGTGGCATTCTTCCACTCGGTGGCTCTTCCACCTTAACAGGATCTCACAAGGGCTTTGGTAATGGGATTATCGCAGAACTATTCTCCTCCATTATTTCCTTAGGCACTACATCGGCCCACGTTAATAAGACAGAAGAATCAGGCCCTTGCCATTCCTTTATGGCTATTAATCCTAAATTCTTTGGTGACGAAAAGGCCATCAAACATCACTTTACAGAATTCCTTCAAGAATTACGTAATGCGCCTGTCGCTGAGGGGGCAGACCGCATTTGTACACACGGTGAATTAGAGGCGGAATCCCTAGAACGAACTAAGCGTGACGGCATTCCTGTTCTAGAAGCCACCATGGTAGAAGTCAAAGAGTTATGCCACGATTTAGGCCTAGACTTCCACTCCTACTTTGGTGATTATGAACCTAAACGACCAGATGGCATGTTCGCCAATACCTATTAATAAGTCCTAAAAATCTCGCAGGCACCTTTTTTAAAACTGAGACCTGGTGTCTGTGAATTTTTAGAAGTTATATATCAAACTTTTTTATTAACTCTATTTATTTTATTGAAAGGTTTCTACTATGGACTTACTAACAACATTCCTTGCCCTCTTGCCAATTCTATGGCTCATCATCGCCTTGGCAATCTTAAAAATGCCTGCTTGGAAGGCGACAACTATCGCGGCGATTGGTTCCTTCATCATCGCTGTCGTACCAGGACTTCCTTTCGCTAAGGATCCATCCATCATCTTCTCCGGTGCCCTCGAAGGGGCTGCCCTTGCCATCTGGCCAATCTGTCTTGTTATCCTGGCCGCTATCTTCACCTATAACCTAGTGGTTAAAACAGGGGCTATGGAGACCATTAAGTCCATGCTATCCTCCGTTACAGAAGATAAACGAATCCTTGCCGTCCTCCTCGTATGGGGCTTTGGTAACTTCATGGAAGGTATGGCAGGTTTCGGCACGGCTGTTGCTATTCCAGCAGCTATGATGGTAGCAGTTGGTTTTAATCCACTCAAATCTATTATCGCTTGCTTGGTAGCTAACGCTGTACCAACTACCTTCGGTTCCATTGGTATTCCAACCACTACTTTGGCTGCCCTCACAGGCATTAACCCAGTAGCACTTGGCACCTATATTTCTAGCCAACTCTTCATCCTCAACATCATCACTCCATTCTTCATCGTTGCGATCATGTTCGGCTTGAAAGCTCTTAAAGGCGTCTTCATTCCAACCCTCTTGGCAGGTCTTGCTCTGGCTGTGCCAGAACTTTTCATCAACGTTGTATTGGGTCCTGAATTATCCGTTATCGGCTCCGCTGTTATCATCTTGGCTTTGGTTATCGCTACGGCTAAGATTTTCGACCCAAAAGATCCTACCTACCGCCTCGAAGGGGCTGAATCCCAAGAAAAATTATCTGTAGGCCAATGTCTTCGCGCCTTGAGCCCATTCATTCTCATCTTCATTCTCTTACTTTTGGCTTCTAAACTCTTCGCTCCATTCAATGGTTTCCTTACCTCCATCAAAACATCGGTTCCTATCTACATGGGTGAAGGTGCTAAGCCGTATACCTTTGTATGGGTAACTACACCTGGTGTATTGATTTTCATCGCTGCAATCATCGGTGGTCTCATCCAAAAAGCTTCTCTTGGCACCATCTTTGGGACAGCTGGTAAAACCTTCTCTAACCTCAAATTTACTTTCCTCACTATCATAACCATCGTAATGACCGCTAAGATCATGACTTACTCCGGCATGACGCAAGATATTGCGAAGGCCATCGTATCTGCTACCGGCTCTATGTACCCAGCCTTCGCCCCTATTGTTGGCGCTTTAGGTGCCTTCATCACAGGGTCCGGTACTAACTCTAACGTTCTCTTTGGTCCACTCCAATCCGCAGCGGCATCTCAATTATCCACCGACAAGGATTTGGCTATGTGGTTGGTAGCTATTAACTCTGGTGCAGCAGGGATTGGCAAGATGCTTTCCCCTCAATCTATCGCTATCGCTATTGGCGCTGTTCTCCCAGCTCTGGAAGAATTCAACAAACGGAACAATGTACCAGAAGCACAAGCGAAAGAAGGTCAAGAAGCAATCAACCCTTCCAGCATCATGAAAAAAGTATTCGTATACTTTATTCTCTTCCTCGTTATGGATGGTGTTATCGCCTTCTTCGGTCATAACTTTGCCCACCTCATCGACGGCTTCTTAAAATAGCTTTAATGATAATTATTTGCTATAATATAGGGCAGATGATATAAGGAATAATTCCCATGGATTCAATCATCCATGGGAATTATTTTTGTTTATCTTATAACTTTAATTTATATTTTATATCACTTTTTTATCATGAAAGGGTCCTCCATGACAACACTTCTCGCTCTGTTGCCTATCCTCTGGATGATTGTTGCTCTAGCAATCCTCAAATTACCTGCTTGGAAGGCTACCTCCATAGCAGCCATATCTTCCTTCCTGATTGCCGTTATACCGCTCTTGGGTTTCTCTAAAGACCCGGTCATTATTCTATCAGGAGCCCTAGAAGGGGTTGCCCTCGCCGTATGGCCCATTTGCTTAGTTATTACAGCAGCTATCTTCACCTACAACCTAGTGGTTAAAACAGGAGCCATGGAATGCATTAAATCCATGCTTGCTTCTGTATCAGAAGATAAACGCATCTTAGCCCTCCTTTTAGCTTGGGGCTTTGGTAATTTCATGGAAGGCATGGCCGGTTTTGGCACAGCCGTTGCTATTCCAGCAGCAATGATGGTAGCACTCGGTTTTAACCCTCTCCGATCTATTATCGCCTGCCTAGTGGCCAACTCTGTTCCCACCACATTTGGTTCCATAGGTATTCCTACCACTACTTTGGCGACTCTTACGGGCATTGATCCTATTAACCTAGGGACTTATATTTCAACCCAACTCTTCGTACTCAATACCATCACACCATTCTTTATCGTAGCTATTATCTCTGGTTCCCTTAAGGCTATTAAGGGCGTATTCCTACCAACTCTACTCACAGGGCTGGCCTTAGCGATACCAGAACTCTTTATGAACTTCGTAGTAGGACCTGAGTTATCCGTTATCGGTGCCTCTATCATCATCATGGCCTTTATCGTAGTAACTGCTAAAATCTTTGACCCTAAGGATCCAAACTACCGGGTGCAAAGCGATAAAAGTCCCGCCATTACCAAAGGCCAAGCCTTACAGGCGGCATCTCCTTTTATCCTTATCTTTATCCTCTTAATTTTAGCTTCTAACCTCTTTGCTCCATTTAATAGTGTCTTAACCTCCATCAAGACCTCTATTCCAATTTACATGGGGCAAGGGGCTAAGCCTTATACCTTTGTATGGATTACGACGCCAGGTATCTTGATCTTTATCGCAGCCATCATAGGGGGGCTCATTCAAAATGCCAGTCCTAGCACCATGCTCAAGACGGTAGGAACAACCCTTAATAATCTCAAATTAACCTACTTAACCATCATAACCATCGTCATTACAGCTAAGATTATGACCTACTCTGGTATGACCTCTGCAATCGCTGCTACTATTGTTGGAGCCGCCGGCAATATGTACCCGGCAGTAGCACCATTAATCGGCGCTCTCGGAGGCTTCCTCACAGGATCTGGGACTAACTCTAATGTCCTCTTCGGCCCCCTTCAAGCGGCCGCAGCCGATCAATTAAACTTTGGCGACAAGGACCTTTCCTTGTGGTTAGCAGCCATTAACTCCGGTGCTGCAGGCCTAGGCAAAATGCTAGCCCCTCAATCCATTGCCATCGCTATCGGCGCTGTCATCCCAGCCCTCAAGGAGTACAATCAAAAGCAGGGGCTTTCAGAAGAACAATGTAAGAAGGAAGAAAGCCAAATCAACCCATCCAATATTATGAAGCAAGTATTTCCATACTTCTTTATCTTCCTAGCTATTGATGGGGCCATCTCCTTCCTAGGTCATAACTTCATTAACCACATCGATGCAGCCCTAGCCTTAATAGGAAAATAAAATGGGTCCTTACTTAGACCTAATGCCAAAAAGACTAGCTCCTAAGAGCTAGTCTTTTTGTATGTGATTAATTGCTCGCCTAATTGCTTTCATTAGGGTAAGAATTATTTTGTTACTTTATTTGTAGGTACAGCTTTTTTAGCTAACCCTTCTTTAGGCGCTTGTGCCTTGTTCATTGCAGTTGAGTCCTCAGCATCACTTACCGCAAGACCTGTATCATGTTTTACAACACGTACTTCATCCGCATTTGGCACCTTCATAGCATGAGCTGTATCCATAGTTTCTGCATCTTCTCTTGTGGCTGATGTAGTTGCTTTAGGTGCCGCTGGAGCAGTCACTGCGGGTACAGTAGCTTTAGTTGCTTCTGCTGGTGCACTTGCTACTGGTGTTTTTACTGCAGGTACAGTAGTTTTAGTTGCTTTTACCGGTGCACTTGCTACTGGTGTTTTTACTGCAGGTGCAGTAGTTTTAGTTGCTTTTACCGGTGCACTTGCTACTGGTGTTTTCACTGCGGGTGCGGTAGTTTTAGTTGCTTTTGCCGGTGCGCTTGCTACTGGTGCTTTCATTGCAGGTGCTGCTGTATTAGCAGTAGTTACTGTAGTTGCAGGTACAGCTGTTTGGTTATCTACAGGTGCATTCGCTTTAGTTTGTGTCGCTTCTTGTACGAATGCTTGATTTACATGAGTTTGCGTTGGTTGTGCTGCAAATACAGACATAGACATAGCCGCTACCAAGCTAGTAATAGTCAATGTTTTTTTCATTGTAATACCTTCCTTTCATCAGGCCTATAGGCCCTTCAACAGATTACCTCCTTAGTATAAGAAGGGTCTTTAAGTGGTCTATGAGAAGTATCTAACTAAAAGCTAAAGGTTTCCTTAGCTTTTTATAATTCACTTACGAAAAAAATTCTATTATGCTAAGATAACTAGTGCCTTTATCCAGTTTATGATTTAAAAGTAGGATTTTTTTCAAGCCCTTAAATTTTCATCAAACTCATAAGCTAAAAATCCCTTAGCAATGGACTCTATTCCCTTTATGAAAGGATTTTTAGGCATTTTTATCAAATTCTCATATTCACTTGCTCACAGGTATACTATGACCAACCTAAAGAAAGAAAATATACAAGAAGGGACCAAATATCCCCCCTTCCTCATCCTATTCCTGGGACTCTTAACGGCCCTAACCCCCTTATCCATCGATATGTACCTACCAGCCCTACCCATGATGCCAGAGGTCTTTCAAACTAGCCCTTCCAACATCCAGTTAACCCTATCCATGACGGTAATAGGGATTGCTATTGGCCAACTTTTTGGTGGTCCTATTTCTGATATCTTCGGTCGTAAGCGCCCTCTCATCATAGGCAATATACTCTGTGCCCTAGCCACCTTAGCCTGTGCTCTATCGCAATCTATCGAAGGTTTACTCGTAGCCCGTTTCTTAGCAGGTTTTATGGGCTCTATGGGTGTTGTTATCTCTAAGGCAGTCGCCCGCGACTTAGCCAACGGCAAAGCCTTGGCCAAACTTCTTTCCCTCCTCATGGTCGTCAATGGTCTAGCCCCAGTGGTAGCTCCTCTCATAGGTGGACAAATTTTAGTTTTCGGCTCTTGGCGCCTCGTTTTCATCGTCCTAACTTTAATTGCAGCCATACTTTTCCTTATGAGCTTGGTCTATAAAGAAACCCTTCCCCCTGAAAGACGGCAATCCAAAAACCTCAACTCTGTTATGGTCGCCTATAAGACCCTCTTTAAAGACCGCCAGTTCATGGGCCAATGCCTTGTACAAGGTTTTGGCTTTGGGGCCTTTTTTGCCTATATCTCTGGTTCTGCTTTCGTTTACCAAAATATTTATGGGCTAGATGCCCAAACTTTTTCCTATATTTTTGGTATCAATTCTCTAGGGATTGTAATTGCCTCTAGCTTAGGGGGACGGGCCTCCAATGTAGTGTCCAGCAAACACATGCTCCAATTTGCCCTTTGGCAATTAGGTCTGGGCTCTCTCCTCTTCCTACTAGCTATCAAACTAGAAGCTCCTTTTATTCTAGTCGCCATTAGCCTATTTATCGCTGCTACTTCCATTGGTAACATCGGCGCCTTTTCCTTCTCCCTGGCCCTGAAAGACCACGGTAAGATTGCCGGTGCTGCCTCCGCCCTCCTCGGCTTCTTCTCCATGATTTTCGCGGGTCTTATGGCCCCTATCGTAGGTATCCAAGGGGATCACAATGCTATACCGATGGCCATTACCATGGTCGTATGTATCGCCGTAGCTCTTCTAGCCCTCTATGGATTAGTCCTCAGAAAAGGTCAAGAGGACTAAGTAGCTAAAATCTGTAAAAAATTATGGACTCGTACTATAAGTTATTTAGTAGCAAATCATTAGTAGTATACTAAATGACAAGACCTGCTATAGCAAAAAAGGAACGACTCACCACTGTGAGCCGTTCCTTTTTTTATAAGAAATTACAGGCTATGCCTCTTATTTTTTTGCGTTCAAAGGTACAAAGAGAGTCCCTTCTTCCTTAGGAAGGATGGTTCCTTCAGGAATGATAGAGTACACCGTTTTACCTTGGGCTACATAGAAACCTGCTGGCATTTGAGTCAAACCCGTAAAATCAGAAGGCAATTTTGCAGATACATCTGGATCAGCCTTGAGCACCTTATTCAAGGTGTTAACATCGAATTTACCGAAATCAGATACCTGCATCGCTGCCCCTGTCTTAGTGTTATAGGTGAAACCTACGATTTCTGCAGGAGACTTATCATCAGATGCATCATTTGTGAAAGTTACATAGGAGAAGATTCCATCCCCATCAGCCTTGATGTCATATAGGGACATAACCTTAGGGTGTTTAGCGGAAATAGTCGCAACAAAATTCTTCACTTGCTTATTGATAGCTTCAGCCGCCTTGGGATCTTTAGCCGTTACTTGTGGGTAAAGAATCAATTGATTATCATTGTTAATCAATTGAGATTCAATCTTTACCTGATTACCCTTATTGTATTGGCCTTTATTAGGTTGATCAAAGTCGGTAGCAAAGCCTTGTGCATTTTGTACTTGACCTTGGTCAGCATTAGCTGTTACCGCAGCAGCATTGTCCGCTACTTGACCAGCAGCAAATACTGGCATAGCCATAGCTGCCGCAAGAGCTGTAATAGTTAACGTTTTTTTCAACATGTGTATCACCTATACCTGTTTAATGGTTATTCTAGGGGACCAACTCTTATGAATTGTCATATCCCGGATACCCTTAGTATACAGGAGTAAGAAAAAAAGTCCAAAAAAAAAATCTAAAAACTTTATAACATAAGTATCTTGTATACTATCAAAGATTCTGTTTTCCATTTCCATAGACTCAAGAGAACAAAAAAGCGCCGGCTCATAGCCGGCGCTTTCCAACTTTCATAGGCAGTATAAGCCCCATAAAGTGCTTATTCAAACATAGTAGCCAAAAGAAGCTTCAAGCGGTTAGCCTGATTAACTGCAGAGGACCCTGGATCATAGTCGATAGCGGCAATCCGTACATCTGGGTATGCCGCGGATAGAGTCTTAACCATGCCCTTACCAGATACATGGTTAGGGAGGCAGCCGAATGGTTGGAGGCAAACGATTTGTTTAGCCCCTTTTTCGATGAGGTCAATCATATCCCCTGTGAGGAACCAACCTTCACCGCATTGGTTGCCCAAGTCGATGTAGTTAGAGGCAACCTTAGCCACATCGGTCATTCGCTCTACATGATCAAAGCGTTTTGACTTCTTGACCGCTTGCGCATATGGCAAACGGTAGAGTTCCAAGGCTTCACGAGCCAAGGAGCCCGCAAAACCAGAGAGCCAAGTCCCATCCAAGTGCTTAGCCCGGTAGGTGGAGTCCATAGCGCAATAGAGGAAGAAGTCCAAGAGGCCAGAGGTAACAACCTCGCCCCCCTCTTTTTCGATTAATTCGTAAATGTGGTTATTGGCAGCAGGATGGAATTTAACATAAATTTCCCCTACTACACCAACCCGTGGTTTTCTTTCCCCTGTTACAGGAAGATCATCAAAATCCTTAACCAAAGCTTTAATGTTTTTATTGTATTGACGAAGGCTATCGGTAGCGATAGTCTTAGTAATTCGATTAATCCAGTACTTGGCTAAAGCTTCCGTAGAACCGGCTTCCTTTTCATAAGGACGGGTAGCTAGGATACACTGTTGCAAAGCATCACCGTAAACAACCGCCTGAATCATGCGATGGAGGAAGGAACGATTAAGGCTAAAGCCCGGCTGTTTTTCCATACCAGATGCATTGAGGGAAAGGATTGGCACTTGTGGAATTCCCGCATCAATCAAGGCCTTACGGAGGTAACCGATGTAGTTTGTCGCCCGACAACCACCCCCTGTTTGAGAGATGATAACCGCCGTCTTGTTCACATCATACTTACCAGATAAAAGAGCAGACATGAGCTGACCTACCACCATAATAGCAGGGTAACAAGCATCATTATGGATATATTTAAGACCTACTTCGATGTCCTCGCGGCTAGGGGCCTTGAGGAGTTCAAAATGATAGCCTTGAGCCTTGAGGACAGGGTTCAAGATATCGAAGTGAAGCGGCGACATTTCCGGTACTAAGATGGTATAGGACTTAGCCATTTCTTCCGTAAAGATGGCCCGTTCATAGGAGTATTCTGGTTCTTCTACTAGGGTTTCCACCTCTGGTACTTGCAAAGATTTTTGGCGCATAGCCTTTTCCATAACGGATTGCAAGGACCGAATACGGATTGTCACGGCCCCTAGGTTAGTGCCCTCGTCAATCTTAAGAACCGTGTGAATCTTGTGCTTAGCTGCCAAAATATCCTTCACTTGGTCTGCTACGATGGAGTCAAGACCACAGCCGAAAGAGTTAAGTTCTACCACTTCAAAGCCCTCTGTGCGGGACACAAACTCTGCGGCCCGGTAGAGGCGGGAATGATAGGTCCATTGGTCTACAACGCGTAGGTGTTTAACCGCATGGCCTAAAGGCGCAACCCCATCTTCCGTAAGGACAGCCATACCTAAGGAGTTGATAAGTTCAGGAATACCGTGGTTAATACCAGAATCTAAATGATAAGGACGACCACAGAGAACGATTGCCGGAATCTTCTCAGCAATCAAACGAGATACGGTCTTCTTGGTAATCTCTTGGTAATCCTTCTTCCATTGCTCTTGTTCATCCCAAGCCTTATCTACAGCAGCTTGCACTTCTTTCTTGGACAGGCCCAAGAAGGATAAGGCATCTTTCAATCGAGGCACTAGGGATTTCTTATCTGCCAAGGGTAAGAATGGCTCAACAAATGGGATATCCCCTAGAACATCCTGCATGTTATTCTTGATGAGTTCTGGATAGGAAATAACCATTGGACAATGGTAGTTATTGTCGTGCGAGTACTCCATAGGACCGTGTTGGATACAAGGGTACCAAATAAAGTCCACCTGCGAATTGGCCAATTGCTTGATATGCCCGTGAACGGACTTAGCTGGATAACAGGCTGTATCAGATGGAATGGTATCTAAGGCAGAGTTAAACTGGTCCTTGGTCGTGTAATCAGAAAGAACCACTTCGTAGCCCAAGGTATTCCAGAAGGTAAACCAGAAGGGGAAGTCCTCATACATATTGAGTACTCGAGGGATCCCCACCCGCTTCTTACCGGTAAATTCAGGCAAGTTTTGCTTGAGGTAATAATCGAAAATCCGCTTTAATTTGAGGTCTACCAAATTAGGTACAGGCTTATGCTTTTCTTGAATCATATCGCCCGCCCCGCGGTCGCAGCGGTTACCTGTTACGTACTTACGGCCGTCTGTGAAAGCATTGATAGTCAACATACAGTTGTTAGCACAGAGGCCACAATGGCGCATAGTTGTAGTAACAGCCAAAGATTTGATGGCTTCAAGGTCAGCTAGGGTGGAATAGTTTTCCTTTGTTTCCTCTGCCGCTTCTTGGGCTAGGATAGCCATACCATAAGCCCCCATGAGGCCGGCTGTATCAGGGCGAATAACCTCAACTCCTAAGAGTTGTTCAAAGGCCCGAAGAACGGACTCATTGTAGAAGGTCCCCCCCTGTACAACGATATGATCACCCAATTCCTTAGGGTCCTTTACCTTGAGCACCTTATAGAGGGCATTTTTAATGACAGAGTAAGCCAGGCCAGCTGCGATATCAGATACAGTGGCCCCTTCTTTTTGGGCTTGTTTTACCTTGGAGTTCATAAATACCGTACAACGGGACCCTAAATCGATTGGCATAGGCGCCAAGAGACCTTCCTTAGCAAAGTCTGCAATAGGAATCTTGAGACCTTGGGCAAAGGTATCCAAGAAGGACCCACACCCAGCAGAACAAGCTTCATTAAGAACGATGTCTTCAATATAGCCGTCTCGGATTTTACAGCATTTCATATCCTGGCCACCAATGTCCAAGATGAAGGATACCTCTGGGCAGAAGAAGCGAGCCGCTCGGTAGTGAGCCATGGTTTCAACTTCCCCAATATCGATGCCAAGGGCCCGTTTTAGGAAGGCTTCGCCGTAGCCGGTAACACCCGAATGGGCAATATAAGCTCCCTTAGGCAACTTGGCATAGATCTCTTCGATAATTTCTTGAGCCTTTTCCAATGGCTTACCATGGTTAGGACCATAGTGGGAGTAGAGGATACGGCGGTCCTGATCCATGAGAACTGCTTTGATAGTTGTAGAGCCAGCATCTAAGCCTAGATAGCAAGGGCCTTGGGCCTCTTCTATACGCCCTTTAGGGGACACGGCCTTAGCATGGCGCTCGCGGAAGGCTGCCAATTCCTCTTCGTTCTTAAAGAGAGGGGCTACCCTGTCAGTAGCTTCCATAGGCATGCCAATTAGCTTGCCTACGGCATTCACCAATTCAATTACCGTGTAATCTCGGCAGGGTTCTTCCATAAGAGCAGCCCCTAAAGCGATGAAGAGCTCCCCATTTTCAGGAACGATTTGGTGTTCTTGGTCCAATTCCAAGGTATCAGTAAAGCACTTACGCAATTCTGACAAGAAGGTCAACGGGCCGCCCAAGAAGGCTACATACCCTTCAATCTTATGGCCACAAGCCAAGCCAGCAATGGTTTGATTAACAATAGATTGGAATACGGACTTGGCAATATTTTCATGGGAAGCCCCTTGATTCAAGAGAGCCTGTACGTCCGTCTTGGCAAATACACCACAACGCGCGGCAATAGGATACAGGGTATCCGCCTGTTTAGCCAATTCATTAAGGCCAGACGCATCCGTCTGCAAAAGGGTAGCCATTTGGTCGATAAAGGCTCCCGTACCCCCAGCGCAAGACCCGTTCATCCGGTGTTCTGCCTGTTGGCCCAAGTAAGTTACCTTGGCATCTTCCCCGCCCAATTCAATGATGACATCTGTTTGTGGGTAAAGGGTTTTAATCGCCCGCGTTTCAGCGATAACTTCTTGAACGAAAGGAACTTCAATCTTATCAGCCATAGCCATCCCGCCAGACCCGGTAACGGCTACGTGAACATGATCATGTTCATGGCCCACCATGGCCTCTTTTAAAAGGGCGTGAACGGTTTCCAAAATATTAGAAAAATGGCGTTGGTATTTTTTATATAAATAATTGTCTGTTTCATCGAGCAAGACTACCTTAACCGTGGTAGAGCCTACGTCGATACCCATACGCAACAATTGCGACATGTAGACCTCATTTCTCAGCACACACGTGCAAACACAGAATAGGAAGTAATGGATATCATGAATCTCTTTGAATTTTGGATACATGACTAACACTGTATATTATATCACTAAAGTGCCCGTCTAGTATGACTGCTATCACATTTCACCTAAGATTCTCGATATAAAGATTAATTACAGCCCTATAGCAAGGTCCCGCTACAAAAAAAACTCCCATCTTAGGATGGGAGTTTCTTATTCATAGAATCTCTAAGATTAACTAAGGGCTTTCATAGACCCTAATCTAGTCACGATTTATTAAAGAGCTTCAAAGTGACGGCCGTCATCTTCCAACTTACCTTCCAAGTCTTTATCGACCATAGCACATACAGCGGAATCAGACCAAACATTTTCTGCTGTTTCCACCATATCGATGATGGTGTAAATAGGAAGGATGACACCCAAGAGACCGATTGGCGCACCAATGGAGGACATGAGGGAGAGGGTCAGGAAATAGCACCCCATCGGAACCCCTGCATTACCAACCGCTGCTAATACAGCGATGAAGAGCCAGGAGATCATTGTGCCCCAGGTCAATTCAATACCAGCATTCTGCATAACGAAGAGGCTGGTTACCAAGATAAAGGCTGCACACCCGTTCATATTGATGGTCGTACAAATTGGCAATACGAAACGAGATACGGCAGGTTTAGCATTCAAGTTCTTTTCTGCAGAAGCCAGGGTAACAGGCAATGTTGCAGCGGAGGACTTGGTAAAAAGCGCTACCGCTACAGCCGGGGACATCTTACGAAAGACGTGTAAAGGATTAAGGCCTCGCAAGAGAAGGAAGATTGGAATAACCACGAAGAATTGGATAATATTACCACCCAATACAACCAAGGTATATTTACCAAGAGCCCCTACTACAACACCTGCTTCAATTTGTGCGGACAATTGTGCAGCGAAGGCCAAGATACCAACAGGCAAGACATAGATCAAGGCACGAATCAATTGGAAGAGCAATTCTTGCAAGCCATGTAAGCCCTTCAAGATGGTATCACGATTTTCCGTCTTAGGCATAAATGCGAAAGCAATCCCTACAGATGCAGCGATGAGCATAACGGATAAAACATTGCCATCCACAAATGGCTTGATCACATTGTTAGGGATAATGGATAAGAAATGGTCATAGTAGGACATGTGACCCAATTTTTCAGGCACAGCGGAAGCACCTGCCCCCACTACGTCAGCTGGCAAGTTACCAGGTGCAATCAAGAGGAAAAGAGCCAAACCAAGCGCTGCTGCTGCAATGGTAGTCAACAGAGTATAGGTTACAGCGTGACCAAAGATCCGCTTAGTATCCTTTTTAGCACCCAGAGCTGCCAAGGTAGTAATTACCGCCAAGGCTACAGTTGGAACGGCAATGAATTGGAAGAGGCGCGTGAATACGGACGCAATAAAATTGAACAACTCATTCAACGATGGGATATTAAGCCAACCCAAAACGCCACCAATGATGAGGGCAGCAAACCATAGTACAAATTGACGCAATTTGCCTTGGCCACGACTTTGCTCCATGACCTGGTGCTTTAATTGCTCAACTTGTTGATTATCTTGTTGAGACATAGGAACCTCCTAAACAGAATCAATACCTTACTTTTTGCAAATCCTATTTTACTGCTAGGTATTAATATTGGTCAAGATGATTTTTATCACATATTTATTAAGTAGATTTTATTTTCCCCCTATTTTTATTACTTTATACGTCTCAATATATACTCAAATGACTGCCAAAGCCTTAAGCTCTTCAGCAACTATAGGAACTCCTACAGCTTTAAAAGAATCGCAGTCTTGAATCATGACTATTTTGTGAATTATATTTCCTATCAGAATTTACAAAATATCGATTTTTTTCAAAATTGCCTATTGAAACCAGATTGAAAAAAATCGTATAATACATACATATTGTAATTAATTCGGCGAAAGGCTACTAGATATAGTAGTTCGCCTCTTTTTTTGCTCAAGATAATCCATATATGTAAAAAAGGGAGCTAATTATGGAAATTATGATTACCAAGCGTGATGGTCACGTGGAGCCACTATCCGTAGAGAAGACAAAACGTATGATTGCCTTCGCCTGCCTAGGCCTTGATTCCTGTGACCCTATGGAGCTAGAAATGGATGCGAAACTCCAATTCGTAGACGGCATGACCACAGCACAAATTCAAAAGACCTTGATTCAAACGGCCATCGAAAAGGTAATCCAAAAGGTGGATGACGGTTTTGGCAACCAAGTCAACCGCATGAACCAAGACTGGCAGTTTGTAGCAGCGCGCCTCTTTATCTTTGACCTCTATAAAGAAGCTGCTATTAACCGTCGCTATAAGGCCTTTGGCTATGGCAACTTCCCTAACTTAGTCCACAAGTTAGTCGAAGAGAAAAAATATGCCTCCTTCTTTGTAGACCAATACACAGAAGAAGAGCTACAGGAATTAGGCGATTACATCAAGCCTAAGCGAGACTATCTCTTCAACTATGAGGGGGTTAAACTCCTGGCTGACCGCTACTTGGTTAAAGGCTTTAACAAGGAAATCTTCGAGCTCCCACAAGAACGCTTCATGGCCATTGCTATGCACCTAGCCCTTGTAGAAGGCGACAAGAAGGTAGAATATGCGAAGAAGTTCTACGATCTCATGTCCCAACTCAAGATGACTACAGCAACTCCAACCTTGGCTAATGCAGGGACCCCATTCCACCAATTATCCTCCTGTTTCATCTCTGGCGTGGACGACAACCTCTGGTCCATTTACGATGTAAACTCCAAATTCTCCCGCGTATCTAAGCACGGCGGTGCCTTAGGTATCTACTTGGGCAAGGTACGGGCCCTCAACTCTGACATCCGAGGTTTTAAAAACTCCTCCGGTGGCGTTATCCCTTGGGCTCGTCTTTATAATGATACAGCTGTAGCTGTTGACCAATTGGGTAAACGCAAGGGCGGTGCTACCATCACCTTGGACGTATGGCATAAGGACTTCTATGAATTCGTAGAACTGCGAACCAACAATGGGGATGACCGCCGTAAGGCCCACGATATCTTCCCTGGTCTCTCCATTCCAAACATCTTTATGGAACGCTTAGAGGCTCGTCAAAACTTCACCCTCTTCGACCCACATGAAATCTTACGCGTAAAAGGCTGGGCTCTAGAGGACTTCTACGACACCAAGGAGGACAAGGCTTTCACCAAGCGCTATATCGAATGCGAACAAGATCCTAACCTTCACGGTTTGGAAGTACCTGCCTTAGATATGATGAAAAAAATCATGAAATCCGCTGTTGAAACAGGAACGCCATTCATCTTCTTCCGCGACACAGCCAACGAAGCTAACCCTAACAAGCATGCTGGCATGATTTACGCCTCTAACCTCTGCCAAGAAATTGCCCAAAATGTGGGCTTCACCAACCTCATTGGGGAAGAGGTCAACGAAGATGGTACCTTGACTACTAAGACCGCCATGGGGGATATGGTTACTTGCAACCTCAACTCTATCAACTTGGGCCAAACCTCCGATGAAGAATTGGAAGAAAATATCGCCCTCCAAATCCGCATGTTGGACAATGTTATCACCATTAACCAGGCCCCAGTCCCTGAATCCCGCTTCACCTCTGACAAGTACCGGGCTATTGGCTTAGGTACCTCCGGCTATCACCACTACCTAGTAAAACATAAGATTCAATGGGAAACAGAAGAACACTTACAAGTAGCGGACAAGCTCTTTGAAAACATCGCCTACGCCGCTATCAAGGCCTCCATGGAATTGGCCAAGGAAAAAGGCGCCTACCCTGCCTTTAAGGGGTCTGAATGGGAAAGCGGAGAATACTTCACCCGTCGTGGTTACACCTCTGAAAGATGGCAAAAACTGGCGGCTGATGTTAAAAAATACGGCATCCGCAACGGCTACCTCATGGCTGTAGCCCCAACTGGGTCCACCTCTAACATCGCCAATACTACCGCTGGTATTGACCCTATCTTCAAAAAGTTCTTCATTGAAGAAAAGAAGGGCTCTTTCACCCCAAAAACAGCGCCAGACCTCAACAAGGAAACCTTCTGGCTCTACAAAGAGGCTCATACCATCGACCAACAATGGTCCATCAAGGCCTGTGGCATTCGTCAACGGCACATCGACCAATCCCAATCCTTTAACCTCTATATCACACCACAAATGAAAGCTAAGGAAATCCTAGACCTTTATATGGAATCCTACAAGCAAGGTGTTAAATCCATTTACTATATCCGGAACCAATCCCTAGAAATGGATGAATGCACATCTTGTTCATCCTAAGTGGTACCACTTCCTGATCAGGAATTCGATCAGGAAACCTCTAGGGCAATGATAAGGACCTTACGTCATAACTCCTGCGGAGTACCTGTCCCTCTCATTGCTAGCTGTCATCTCTCCTATTACTAAATTCACATCAGGAAGAAAGGTTTACTCATGGATAAAAAGCTCATATTCAACGAAAAAGGCGACCGTGGCACCCAATCTATGATTGAAGGGAACACCACCAACTTGCGCGAATGGAACCGGATCAAGTACGACTGGGCCAACCAAATGTATCGGACCATGCTCAACAACTTCTGGATTCCAGAAGAAATTTCTCTCAACGAAGACATCAAACAATTCCCATACCTTACGGATTCCGAACGGCGGGCCTTTGATAAGATCATTTCCTTCTTGAACTTCTTGGACTCCATCCAATCCGAAAACTTGCCTAACCTATCCCGCTATGTAACGGCTTCTGAAGTAGCATCCCTCCTTAACATCCAAGCCTTCCAAGAGGAAATTCACGCCCAATCCTACTCCTATATCTTGGACACCGTAACCAATCCTGTTACCCGAGATCGAATCTATGATGAATGGCGTACAGATAAAACCCTCTTGGCTCGTAACCGCTTCATCGCCGACAACTACCAACGCTTCTCCGATGATCCTACAGAGCAAAACTTCATACGCTCTGTCATGGCCAACTACATCTTGGAAGGGATTTACTTCTATTCCGGTTTCTCCTTCTTCTACACCTTGGCCCGTCAAGGAAAGATGACCGCTACCTCCACCATCTTCAAATACATCAACCGAGATGAGGTAACCCACCTAGTCCTCTTCCAAAACATCATTAAGGAATTGCGCCATGAACGGCCTGACCTCTTCTCCAAGGAATTTGAAGAAGAAATGCGGGATATGATCCGCCAAGGGACTGAAAACGAAATTGAATGGGGCCAATACATTACGGACGACAAAATTCTCGGCCTCAACAACGTCTTGATTGAACGCTATATCAAGTACTTAGCTAATCTCCGCCTTGAAGCTATCGGTCTTCCTATCCTCTACCCTGAGATTAAGGAAAACCCTATGGCTTGGATTGAAGGTTTCTCTAACCTTAACAACACAAAAACAGACTTCTTTGAAGCCAAGGTAACCAATTACACAAAAGCGGCTGCCTTTGACTTTGATGATCTCGAATAAAGCAGACTCTAAACTTGATTGCTTCAAGCAAGTTTAGAGCAAGTTTAGAGCAAGTTTAGAGCAAGTTAATAGCAAGTTAATAGCAAGAGGCCCCAGGTCACATCGATAACTCTTCTAGGAATGTTATCTCCGATGGTCTGGGGCCTCTTTATACTATCTATTTACTTACAAACTACATATCGTCACGAGATAATTTCATGGTTAGAACTCGAGTAACAGCTTGATCTAAGCGGTCTTGGGATATAGCGCCAGATGTAACCGCTTCTAAGATCCCCTTGTAGACTTCACGCATATGACCATAGTCTTGGCAGACCAAGAGAAGATCTCCTCCCGCATTGATGGATTTAACGGCCATATCTCCAAAGGAGTAGTGATTAGCTAAGGCTCCCATTTCTAGATCATCGATAATAACCACCCCTTGGTAGTTAAATTGATTTCGTAGGAGATCAACCATAATAGCCTTGGAGAGGGAGGCTGGATTGTCAGAATCTAAGTCTGGGTAGATGGCATGGGAAACCATAAGCATGTATTGGTTACTTGTAGTTTTACCGATTAAATCTTGGAATACCTTGGCATCATTATTCATGAGGACTTCTTTAGAGGCAGTTACCCGGCTAGAATCAGCATGTAGATCTACATCAGTCTTCCCTATGCCCGGAAAATGCTTATAGGCGAAGAAGAGCCCTTGGTCATGGTAGGCTTGGCCTACAGCATAAGCATAATCTACAACCTTACCAGGATCATCGGAAGAATAGGAGCGGCCATAGGTGAGCCCCATATCCGCATCAGGGGCAAAGTTGAGGTTAAATCCCAAGTCTTTGAGTTCCTTACCTGACTTTTGAGCCCAGTCCACAGCCTTGTCGACGGATTCCGTCCCCAAAACCTGAGCGGGAGGCGCCTGAACCAAACTATCCGCCATGCGGGTAACGGCCCCACCCTCTTGATCTATGGCCATGAAGAGGGGGATAGAACTATTCGCCTTGGAGGTATCTTTCAACTGACCAATCAAGGTTTTCACCTGGTCTGTATCCTTCATATTACGATCAAAGAGGATGATACCGGCTGGATGATAAGAGTTAATCATATACTTGGAGTCATCGTTTGCCTCTGTACCGTAGACACCAAAGATGAGGAGCTGACCCACCTTCTCCTCATTGGACATGGACTTAACTAGGGCCTTAGCCTTGGCTTCAGGCGTATCTTGGTTCTGACTCACGGAAGCATAAGTAGCCTCTTGCCCTTGAGAAAAGGGGTTGGTACAAGCTGCCACAAGAGGCAGGGTAAGGGCCATTAGGGATAAGCCTAAAAGGGATTTTAATTTCATAGGAATGCCTTTCTAGATAGGATAATTAGTACCTCTACTATACAAAAAATTCTCCTAGCAGGCTAGAGGGGCTCCCTATAAGGCACGACCCTCCCTATAAACAAGCACCAAGAAGACTTTAATAAAAATAGTACAAGCCTAAATACATATACACGTTTCACTTTATTTAATGTCTTTTCTCAAAAAACACTTGACCGCTCTAAAAAGAAGTAGCATAATAGAGGCAGTTATTTTAGAAAAAGGAGCCACGACATGGTAAGTGTAGCTAATATGCACACAAACGCATACTACTTTTGGTTCTTTATCCAGTCTACGGGTAAAGGACTATTTGGTGTACGCTAAATTACCAGTCAAGCGTTATATACTAAAAGGGCCACCCGTAGCAGCGGGTGGTCCTTTTTCTATGTATGCCCAGCCGCTAGGTGCCCAATCATTCAGGAGGTTATATCATGATCATCACACTCAAGAACAAGGCTGACAAACAACAAGTACAAGAACTTACCAATTGGTTGACCAACCAAGGATTAACCGTAAGTCCAACCCAAGGGGAGAACTACCTCATCTTGGGCCTCATCGGCGATACTTCTTCCCTAGATGCTCGTGTAATTGAATCATTGGAGATTGTAGATAAAGTGACTCGTATTCAAGAACCTTTCAAAAAAGCTAACCGCAAATTCCATCCAGACGACACCATCGTCGATGTAGGAGGCGTAAAAATCGGTGGTGGCCACTTCGCTATCATGGCTGGCCCTTGCTCCGTTGAATCGGAAGAACAAGTGGTAGGTATTGCCAAAGCCGTTAAGGCATCTGGCGCCAATATTCTCCGCGGTGGCGCTTTCAAGCCTCGTACATCCCCATACTCCTTCCAAGGCATGGGGCCTGCTGGCCTAGACCTCTTGGTAGCAGCAAAAAAAGAAACAGGCCTACCTATCGTGTCCGAAGTCATGGACGCCTCCCAATTGGAATACTTCGATGATGTGGACATGCTCCAAATCGGTGCTCGTAATATGCAAAACTTCTTCCTCTTAAAAGAAGTGGGCAAGCTTAGAAAACCAGTTCTTCTTAAACGAGGCCTATCCTCTACCTATGAAGAATGGCTCATGGCTGCAGAATACATCATGTCCGAAGGCAATGAAAATGTAGTTCTCTGTGAACGGGGCATCCGCACCTTCGAACCAAAAACCCGCAACACCTTAGATGTAACTGCAGTTCCTATGATGAAAGAATTGTCTCACTTGCCAATCATTATGGATCCATCCCATGCAGCTGGTATGAGTCGTATGGTACGCCCTCTCTCCTTGGCTTCCACAGGAGCAGGCTGCGACGGCCTCATGATTGAAGTTCACAACGATCCTGCTAAGGCTCTCTGCGACGGTCCTCAAGCCCTTCGCCCAGAAACCTTCGACGAATTAGCTAAGGATATCTTTGCCCTCCGCGATATCGTAGTAAAGGTTCAAAAATAAGACGACTATACAGGTTAAGCACTTACAGCCCTGGGCTCGTAAGTGCTTAAGCATGTTACTGAGTTGATGCAAAGGAGATAGGATGGAACGCATTCACGTTAATACGGGTGCCCCTTATGATGTCATCATCGAAGAGGGCCTTCTCAGTCACCTAAGTGACTATATTTTGCCCCTCAAGGATCCCTGCCAGGCTATCATCGTATCCGATAGTCATGTAGCCCCCCTCTACTTGGATCAGGTCAAGGCTCAATTGGGGGTCGCGGGCTTTAAGGTCTTAGACTTTGTCTTTCCCGCTGGTGAAAGCTCCAAAAATGCTAGCACCCTCCTAGAATTAGTAGAATACATGGCCCATGCCAAGATGACTCGTGGAGACCTACTAATCGCCTTAGGTGGCGGTGTAGTAGGGGATATGGGAGGCTTTGCCGCCGCTACCTATTTACGGGGAATCGACTACATTCAAATTCCTACCTCCCTCCTAGCCGCCGTAGATTCCTCTGTTGGTGGTAAAACAGCGGTCAACCTATCTGCCGGTAAAAACCTCTGGGGCGCTTTCAAGCAACCTATCACAGTTCTCTGTGATCCACAAACGCTCAAGACACTACCACGAGACCAATGGGTTAACGGTTGCGGAGAAATCATCAAGTACGGTTTCTTGGATGTTCCTGGACTCTTAGACCTCTTAGAGACAAAACCACTAGTAGATAACCCTGAGCAAGCGACTGCCGTAATTGCACGTTGCGTTCATGCCAAAGCATCCATCGTACAGGCCGACGAAAAGGAAGGCTCTATCCGAGCCCTCCTAAACCTAGGTCATACCTTTGCTCATGGCATCGAAAAAGAAAGCCAATTTACCGTAGCCCACGGCAATGCCGTAGCCATCGGCCTCATGCTCATGGCCCAAGGAGCGGTAAGGAACGATGGCTTAGACCCAGCAATTTTGCCTAAACTTAAGGCCCTACTAGAAGCCCATTACCTACCCACATCCACGAGTATCCCTAAGGACCGCCTCCTAGAGGCGGCTCAACACGATAAGAAATCCCATGGGTCTAGCATTACCATCGTAGTGCCCAAGACCTATGGCCATAGCGAGCTCAAGGAAGTCACCTTTGAGCAACTAGCTACCTACTTAGATTAACCTATTTTCAAAACCATTGTAGAGATTCGAGAAGACTTATGCATACTGTTACTGCCCAGGTGCCTACTGGCACCATAGCCGCCATCCCCGCCAAAGCCCATGCCCACCGAGCTATCATCTGCGCTGCCTTGGCCACTGGCCCTTCGAGCATCAAACTCAGCCGGACCTCCAAGGACATCGATGCCACCATGGCTTCCATGCGATCCTTAGGAACTCAAGTTGACTATCAAAACCAAGTCATCCATATTCAACCAGGTCCTGCTCCTCGCGTGGGACAAATCCTCCCTCATGAATCAGGTACTACCCTTCGCCTCCTCCTGCCTGTAGCAGCCTCCCTCTGTGAAGAGATCCAAGTGGACGCCAAGGGCCGTCTACCAGAACGCCCCCTAGAGCCTCTCCTGGGACAACTTAAGGACCACGGAGTGACCTTTACACAGGATAAGCCCCCCTTTACTATGAAGGGCCACCTAAGAGGAGGCCACTTTGCTATGGTGGGCAATGTATCTAGTCAATTCTTCTCAGGCCTCCTCCTGGCAGCCCCTCAAATAGGGACCTGTCAGATAGAGTCCCTAGGTAAACTAGAATCTAAAGACTATGTATCACTCACCATCAATACTATGAAGGACTTTGGTGTCACGGTAGAGCAAGGACTAAGTGTAAACAGCTATCCCTCCTTCTCCATCCCCCAAGGGGTCTCCTTTAAGGGGCAAGAGGACTATGCCATTGAAGGGGATTGGTCCAATGCGGCCATCTGGCTTGTAGCCACCGCCGTTAGCGGGCAAACCCTAACCATTAAGGGTTTAAACAAAGACTCTATCCAGGCCGACCGTCGCATCTTGGATATCGTATCCAAATCGGGCAGCCAAGTTAGCTGGTCTGGATCTGATCTAACCGTCACAGGCAAGGCTAGTCAGCCCCTTGAGGTGGACCTTGGCCAATGTCCGGACCTACTCCCCGTCCTAGCCGCTTTAGCCTGCGGCATCCAAGGAGAATCAGCCTTCCTTAACGGGGCTCGTTTGCGTATCAAGGAATCAGACCGCCTTGAAGCGGTAGCTGCCTTGGTAAGAGACCTTGGTGGTTGTGTCCGCCTAGTAGGAGATGATCTCTACATTCAAGGGACTGGAACCCTCAAGGGAGGTCTAGTAGACTGCCAAAATGACCACCGTTTGGTCATGGCCGGCACCTTGGCCGCCCTCATCTCACAGGGCCCCGTCAAGCTCAAGGATAGCCAGGCTATCACCAAATCCTACCCAGACTTTTTCGACGATTGGAATCAACTAGGAGGCTCTGCTCATGTCTAGTAGCTTCGGTAAACATATACAAGTATCTGTCTTTGGCGCCTCCCATGGTACCGCAATCGGTGCTGTAGTGGATGGTCTTCCTTGTGGCTTTAAGGTGGACTTAGACCAACTACAAGCCTTCTTGCAACGGCGGGCTCCAGGGCAAAATGCCCTCACTACCCAACGGAAGGAAGCGGACCAACCAGAATTTTTGGCTGGGATTGTAGATGGCATGCTCAGTGGATCTCCCCTAGCCTTCCAAATCCGCAATACCTCCCAACATTCAAAAGACTACAATAACTTACGAGATATTCCTCGCCCCTCTCATGCAGACTTTACAGCTCGTGCGCGCTACGGCGACAAGGTGGATATGCGAGGGGGCGGGCACTTTTCGGCCCGTCTTACTGCCCCCCTCTGCGTAGCCGGAGGCATAGCTCTTCAGATTTTGGCTACTAAGGGCATCCACATAGGGGCCCATCTCAAACAAGTAGGTCCCATTAAGGACCAACCCATAGATTTCACCAATCCAGACCTAAAGGCCCTAGCCTTAGCAGCTAAGGAGCCCATCGCCATGGTCAACCCCCAAGCGCGGGCTGAAGCGACTCGGATCGTGACAGAACTCCGCGACCAAGGGGACTCAACAGGGGGCGTCGTAGAAGTTTTCGCTACAGGGCTTCCTTTGGGCTTGGGCAATCCCAACTTCGATGGCTTAGAAAATCGCTTAGCAGCTACTGCATTTGGGGTGCCAGCAGTGAAAGGCATTTCCTTTGGCTCTGGTTTTGACGGCGTCTGCCGCCTCGGTAGCCAGGAGAATGACCCGTTTACCATCAAAGAGGGCCAAGTCAAGACCAAGTCCAACAATTCTGGCGGCATCCAAGGAGGCATCAGCAATGGTATGCCCCTAGTCATGCAGGTGGCCATTAAACCAACCCCTTCCATCTATAAGGAACAGGACTCCCTATCCCTGTCTACCATGGAAGCTACCAAGTTAGTCATCAAGGGCCGCCACGATCCCTGTGTAGCCCTTCGTGCTGTTCCCGTTATCGAGGCCGTAACAGCTCTCGTTATATTAGATTTTCTAGGAGATATTGACCATGAACTTAGATAAAGCCCGTAGCCAAATTAATGGCATTAACGATGAAATGCTCAAGCTCTTCTTGGAGCGAATGGAACTATCTTCTCATGTAGCCAAGGCCAAGGCCCAAATGGGCAAGGCCATCTTTGATGCCAAGCGGGAGCGGGATATTCTAGACAAAATCACAGCGCAAGCGGGACCGGACATGGACATCTACGCTCGCCGCTTCTTCGAAAACCTCTTCTCCCTCAGCCGAACCTTCCAAGCGGAGGAACTCTTTAAAGAGACCGCTTTCACTAAAGAAGTCGAAGCCGCTGTAGCAGCAGCCCCCAACCTGCCTCCACAACGAGGAACCGTGGCCTGCTGCGGCATCTTCGGATCTAATGCTCAAATGGCTTGCGATAAGCTCTTACCCTTGAGCCAAATTCTCTATGTCAACTCCTTCCAAGCTGTCTTCGACGCCGTTGAAGAAGGACTAGCCCAATTCGGCGTCCTCCCCATCGAAAATTCCTCTAATGGGTCCGTCAAGGAAGTCTATGACCTTTTAGAACGCAAGCACTGCTATATCGTGCGGGGCACCAAGCAATGGATATCCCATGACCTCTTAGCCAAGGAAGGGACAAGACTAGAAGACATCCATACGGTCTACTCCCATCCACAAGCCTTAGGCCAATGCTCTGAGTTCTTTGCCCAATACCCACATATCAAACTAGAACCTTACACCAATACCGCTATGGCCGCCCAAATGGTAGCCCAATCGGAAAATGCTGGTATCGCTGCAGTAGCGGCCCCTCAATGTGCTCAACTCTACGGCCTGCAAGCAGTTCGTCGATCCATTCAAAACAACGACAATAATTACACCCGTTTCATCTGTATCACCAAGGACCTAGCAGTCTATCCAGGGGCTAACAAAATTTCCATCGTTACCACCGCTAGTCATACACCAGGTGGCCTCGGATCCCTACTGACTAAATTCGGCAATATGGGAATCAACCTGACCAAGATCGAATCCCGCCCTATCCAGGGGCATAACTTCGAGTTCCTATTCTACCTAGACCTTGAGGCCTCCCTCGTAGACCCTCGGGTCCGGGCTCTCTTAGCGGAACTCCACGAATCCCAAGATAAATTCCGCTTACTCGGCAACTACCCTGAAAACTAGGAGGTTCTATGAAATTTGGACTACTGGGGCGAACCCTAGGTCACTCATATTCACCGGCTATCCATCATGCCCTAGGTAATGAAAGCTATACCCTTTTTGAAAAGGAGCCAGACCAGTTGGCGGACTTCTTCGCCGATCCATCCCTACAGGGGCTCAATGTGACGATTCCCTACAAAATTGCCGCCTACGAGGCCTGTCAAACCCTATCCGACCGGGCCCAAAAGACCGGTGTAGTCAACACCATGGTCCGCCGAGACGGAGTGTGGCACGGGGATAATACGGACTACCTAGGCTTCCTTTATAGCCTAGACTACGGCCATATAGAGGTAGCTGGTAAGGTCTGCCTCATCTTGGGGGACGGAGCCTCTTCCCACACCCTGCACATAGCTTTAGAAGACTTGGGCGCCAAGGAGATTATCCACCTCTCCCGTAAGACGGCCCCCTTCTACCAAGATATCCACCACTTCTACCACAAGGCTCAAATTATCATTAACGCCACTCCTGTAGGTATGTACCCTAAGTGCCCTCAAGCACTCATCGACCTAGCCCCTTTCAGCCTGCTTGAAGGGGTGGTAGACCTCATCTACAATCCCCTCCGGACCAGCCTTCTATTACAGGCGAGACAATTAGGCCTCAAGGCCGTCAACGGCCTCCCCTTCCTCGTTGCCCAGGCAGTAGCAGCCTCTGAACTCTTCTTGGAAAGGGAAAGTCTGATCAAAACAGAAGAGCTAATTAAAAGGCTCCAAGGAGACCAAGAAAACATCATCCTCGTAGGTATGCCAGGAGTGGGCAAAACTACTGTAGGTAAGGCTTTAGCCCAAAGAACGAGACGGACTTTCATAGACATAGACCAAGAGATAAGCAAAGAAATTGGGGCCATCTCCAACTACATCCAAACCCAAGGAGAAGCTGCCTTCCGCCAGGTGGAATCCAAGGCTATCCAAGACATTGGTAAGCGCGGGGGGCTAGTAATCGCTACCGGTGGTGGCGCTGTTACCATAGAGGACAACTTCCTTCCCCTCCGCCAAAATGGCCGTATCTATCAGTTAACGCAACCCCTAGACAAATTGGCAACGGCAGGTCGGCCCCTCTCTGCAGGTGGCTTGGACAAGCTCAAAGAACTAGAAGCTGTCCGAACACCTATGTACCAAGCCTTTTCCCAATGCACCATTGCCCACCATCGCCAGGCTCAGAAAACGGTTGATGCCATCCTACAAGACTTTAAGGACCACTTAGGGGAAGTCTAAAAAAGGCTTGCAATCTCTGCTAAAGTGATATACTAAATATATCTAACTTATAATTCCAGGAGGCCCATCCTATGATAGGCAGGCTATCCCTTTTGACACAGTATTAGAGGAGATCTCCTTATGAAAAAAGTATTGACTATAGCTGGTTCAGATACGAGTGGCGGTGCTGGTATCCAAGCAGACCTTAAGACCTTTGAAGAAAGAAATACCTATGGCATGAGTGCCATCACCGTCATCGTCGCCATGGACCCAGACCAGGCTTGGAGCCATCAAATATTCCCTGTCCCTATGGACACCATCAAAGCGCAAATTAAAACAGCCCTTCAAGGAGTTGGTCCAGATGCGCTCAAAACAGGTATGCTACCAACCGTTGAGATTATTGAATACGTAGGTTCCCTGCTCAAGGATTTGGACATACCTCTTGTCATCGATCCTGTCTTGGCCTGCAAGGTTAATGATGGCGTGCCACACAACCTCTTCCCAGAAAATGTGGAAGCCATGCGCAAATATCTCCTACCTCACGCTAGTCTAGTCACCCCCAACGACTTTGAAGCGGCCCAATTAGCCGGTATGGACCTGATCCAAAGCTTAGATGATGCTAAGGAAGCAGCTAAGCGTATCCATGCACTAGGTGCTAAAAACGTTGTCATCAAACGACGGGAAGGTTTCGGCGGAGATATCGCCATTGACCTCCTCTACGATGGCCAAAACTTTACCCCTATGGGGGCTCCTAAGGTACCTACTAAGTGGACCCATGGTGCAGGTTGCACCTATTCGGCCTGCATCACGGCTGAGTTGGCCAAGGGCCATTCCGTCAAAGAAGCAGTCATGACGGCTAAAGCACTCATTACCAGAGCCTTAGAACATTCCTTTGCCCTCAACCAATTTGTTGGGCCTGTAGACCACACCCAATTAAGAGACTAATAATCAAATAGACGTAAACAGGCGGTAGCCCATGACCAATCATGGACTACCGCCTTTTATATACATCTTTATTAGTCATCCCTACTCTTGGTCTAGGAGCTTTAGGATGGATTGTAACTGGTCTAGAGGGACCTGTCCTGGCGCTGAGGCCTGACCAACTGTGCCAAAGCTAAGACAATTGCCGAAAACAGATCCACAAACCCGGCTCAACATACCTAGATGCCCCATGGACATGGTAATAAGAGCTTGGTCCGGGTGAGCCTTATGGACCTCATAAGTTGCTGCTAACAGTGTCAAAAGGTCCTCTGGTCCCTGAGGCATGCAGGCTAACTTAGCCACCTGAGCCCCGGCCTTCCTCATGCCAAGTAAACGATCTACGATTTCTTCACGACTGGGTGTCTTGTGGAAGTCATGGTTGCTCATAATCACCGTAAGGCCCCTGGCCTTGGCCAGGTCTACAAGCGATTTCATAACTTGAGGCACGAAGAAGTATTCTAAATCTATCGCATCGACTGAGCCAGATTCAATCAAGCTCCTTAGGAGATCAACGTAGTCATCCCTATCTAAATCCTTCTCGCCCCCTTCGCCTCGAGTCCGCCAGGTAGCGATAAGGCCCCTATCAGGTAGGGCCTCACGAACAGCCTGTGTTGCCGCCAAAAGAGTCTTTTTACAATAGGCGTCACCTAGAAAATCTAATCGTAATTCTGTTACATCATAGGTTTTTGTGGCCAAAGACTTACATTGGTCTAAGACCTCTTCAAGGGTCTTAGCCACGATAGGTAGGCAGACCTTAGTCCGACCGCCTAAACTAATAGGGCCAATCTTTATCATTTCTAACTCCTCATAAGCCCTTATGGCTTTCAAAAAGAGCCCCCTAAAGAGGCGGGCTCAACACTATAGATGCTAATAACTATGTTACATAAATAGGTCTTAGCTGATCAAAGGAAAAGAAACCTAGGTAAACTAAACTTATACCTTGTGACCAGGCTTCTTATCCAAATGCCAAGCTTTATAAGCTAAGTAGAAGAGGAGGATCCCCGTCAGTGTAAAGACCCAGTGCATACCCAAGTAAGTAGATACGACAGAGGCGAAGAGAGGACCAACCATAGACCCAAATTGTTGGGCCGTTGTAGTCATACCGAATATGCGGCCCCGGAAGTTAGGATCCGTATTAAGAGTTATAGCAGCTGATAAAGAAGGATTAACCCCTACTAGGAAGGAACCGACCAGAATCTGGAGGGCCCCAAACCAAAGGACACCAAAGGGAAGACTCTGCAAAAGGAGAACCGTACCGCCCCCTACAAAGCAAAGGAAGATAACTCTAAAGTAACCCTTCTTTTGCCCATACCGAACCCAGAGGTTAGTAGTAATAGTGCCAGCCATACCTCCGATGGAGAGGATGATACCGGACAGCATAGCTGCCCCTTCCATAGTCCCCTTCATTTCGCCCACATAAAGGGCTAAGATTGGTTGCAACATCATAATGGCGCATTGAACAAAAAAGTAGAGCCAAAGGAGTTGAACCAAAATGCCATTCTTAGCCACAAACTTAAAATCGCTAATGATAGAGGATGACCTAGCCGCCTTCTTTGCCTTAGGCTGATCATCCTTTAGGTCAGATGATGCCACATCTAGCTGATCAGAGGTGTCCACCTCTTTAGATGACGTTGCTTGACGCTCAGCGGAGGCCGCTTTCATATTGGGTTCCTTTACCAAGAAAAGAACGGCTGCCGTTGCAAGGGCTACGATAAGGCCCGACACGATGAAGACCGGTCGCATTCCAACGATAGATTCTACCAATCCACCCATAAAAGGCCCTACCACATTGCCTAAGATGAGACCTGTTTGGAAGATGCCCAAGGCTGCCCCTACCTGACTATCTACAACGGATAAGGATACCATGGTCATGGCCGCTGGCATAAACCCATTGGCAAAGCCCTGAAAAGCACGAGCCGCCAAGAGTTGCCAAGGCCCCTGAGCCAGGCCTAAGAAAATATAGGAGATACCGATAGCAAAGCCAGCTCGTACGGCCATCATCTTCTTGCCGTGCTTATCGGCAATTTTTCCCCATATAGGGGCCATAAGACCAGCGATAAAGAAAGTAATGGAAAAAATAGCACCAGACCAGAGAGCTACTAAATCCTTATCCACCCCTAACTCTAACAGGTAGACAGGTAGGAATGGGACTAACATAGTGTAACAAATTGCCAGGGTCATCATGGCTAGCGTGATGATCCACACATTGCGCATGCCCCCTAGCTCTCTATCTCGCTCATCATGTGCCTTTTTATTCATACCCATCTAGTCTTCCTCAAAGGAGTGGAAAGACTGATTCATCACATCCCGAAGGGATACACGCTCCATGGACAATCTGAATTCATGTTGCAAATGGGCCCATAAGGGTGCTGTCAGACACTCCTTCATAACCGGACAAGCTTCCGCATCATCATCTAAACATGACACCAGGGCAATGGAATCCTCCGCAGCATAGAGAATCTCATACACGTTATAATCCTCAGGGGCCTTAACCAATTGATAGCCACCATACTTGCCACGGACAGACTTTAAGAGGCCTGCTGTGGTAAGTCGAGCTACAATTCCTTCCAAGTATTTATCGGAAATACCTTGTCGTTGTGCGATTTCTCGGATTGATACATTCTTAGTGGTCCCATTTGTCGCTATATCAGCCAAGACACGCAAGGCGTAGCGACCCTTTGTGGAAATTCGCATGACAGACTCCTCTCAATTTCTAATACCCCTTTATTATAGTCGAATTTATTCATTTTCAAAATACTTTACCCATGTTAAACTATATTTATAGATATAAATATAATAATTATCGATATGCTTATTAGGTGTTCTTATAGATAATACTCTACCAACTAAGCATATAATTCATGTATTGTATGAGAAAGGAGCTTCTCATGTTAGAGAAACTTTTCGGCCTCACCCAACGAGGCACCACGGTCAAAATCGAGATAATCGCCGGCTTGACCACCTTTATCACCATGGCCTACATCCTCTTCTTAGCCCCTAATATTCTATCTATAGCAGGTATATCCAAGGATGCTGTCCTCATCGGCACTTGCTTGGCTGCGGGCATCACATCTATCCTCATGGGCCTCATCGCCAACTATCCTATCGCCTTAGCACCAGGGGTTGGCCTCCTCTCCTTCTACTCCTTTACGGTTGTATTGGGTATGGGCATCTCCTGGCAGACAGCTCTAGGTGCAGTCTTCATCTCCGGTATCGTCTTCCTCATTCTCACGGCCACCCGAATCCGTCAAATGATCGTAGAAGGCATTCCTGCCTCTATGAAGATAGCCATCACCACTGGTATTGGCCTCTTCATTACCTTAATCGGCCTCAAGCTCTCTGGTCTCGTAGTCATCAACCTCTCCTTGGCTCCAGATATCTTGGCCGCGGCAGCGGCCCATGGCGGTGCCATTACACCACCGGCTTCTCAGGCCTTCTTGGCCCTTGGCGACCTCAAAAATCCAGAAACCCTTCTAGCCCTCTTCTCTTTGGCTTTTACCGCTATCTTAGTAGCTCGTAAGGTAGGGGGTGCCCTCCTCATCGGTGTCATCGTCACCTCCATCCTAGCCTATGCTACAGGTGTGGCCCAATTACCTGACCACCTCTCCTTGATGGCGATTCCTGACTTTAGCCAAGCAGCCATCTTCGCCTTAGATATTCCTGGTGCCTTCCATATGGGCCTCATCACCATCATCTTCTCCTTTACCTTTGTAGAACTCTTCGATACCATGGGGACCTTAATTGGTACAGCGACTAAAGCGGGTATCGCCAACCCTAAGACCAATGAATTTCCTGGTCTTGGTAAGGCTATGACCGTAGACGCAGTCGGTGTATCCTTGGGTGGCCTCTTGGGTGTATCTACTGTAACGGCCTTTATCGAATCCGCCTCTGGCGTTGCAGCCGGTGGTAAAACAGGTCTCACAGCCATCGCTACAGGGATTCTCTTCCTCATCGCCCTCCTCTTCACACCGATTCTCGTCTTGGTGCCAAACTGTGCTACTGCACCTGTTTTAGTTATGGTCGGTGCCTTCATGATCGGTGCCATCCGCGACATCGACTTTGATGACTGGACAGAAGGCTTCCCTGCCTTCTTGGTTATCACTGTTATACCATTTGCTTACTCTATTGCAGAAGGCATCTCCGCTGGCCTCGTAGCCTATCCTTTGGTCAAGATCATCGCTGGTCGGGCCAAGGAAGTCTCCAAGATCATGTATATCCTAGCCATCTTAGTAATTATCCGCTATGTATGGTTCTAGGGGTTCCTAATAATATACGAACAATACCCAGGAGGGGCTAGTTAATCAGAATCGATTAACTAGTCCCTCTTTTTATTATGCTCAGTAATCCCTATAAGGCCTCATAATGAATCCATTAGTTATATGTCTATATATAAAGTACACTTGCTTTTTTAGAGTGGACATAC
>CAKPUJ010000007.1:0-41144 GCA_934191645.1 uncultured Veillonella sp.
ATGCAGATCATCTTGGCTACCCCCAAAGGTATCTGTAGTCCCCACGGTCCCCTTAAAAAGGAGATCCCCTGTGAAGAGATGATGCTGGCAGGCAATGACTAAATGGCCTGGGCTATGGCCGGGCATATGGTAGACAGATAGGTCAAAGGGACCTACTTGTAAAGGTCCTTCCTCTAAGTCCCTAGTCCTCACATCAAATGCCTTAGCATAGGCCCTTGGGACTAAACGTTTCAAGCGAATGACTGCCTCTTCTAACGGGTGGGCATAGACCCGACAGCCATACGTATCCGCTAGGTCTGACGCAGCTGATGTATGATCCACATGGCCATGAGTCAAAATGATGGCTAAGACTTGGGGAGATCCCAAGGCCCGTAACCGCTCCTCTATGAGATCAACCCTTGCTCCTGGATCGATAAGGACCACCTGCCCCTCCTCTTCTAGGATATAACAATGGACCCGATAGAGACCTAGTGTCAAGCTGTGAACCATCATAGGCGAGATACCTCGTTTTTAGGTTTAATAAAGTAGCCCCTCCAGAAGTCAGGATGCAGAACAACCAGAACCGTAAAGATTTCAAGTCTCCCTAAAACCATATCCACAATGCATACCAACTTAGCTAGACTAGGCAAGGTATCAAAGGCCACTGTTGGCCCCCAACGGCCAAAGGAAAGGCCCACATTGCTCAAGGTAGCAGAAGTACATTCTAGGGCCTCTGTATAGGACAAGCCACTCATGGTTAAAATTAGAGTCGATACCCCATACACAGTCATGTAGGCAAAGAAAAATTGCCAGATCCGACGAATCCAAGAACTTTGCATAACTCGCCCGTTAAGCCTAAGAACCTGTACTTGATTGGGGTGGATAGACTGACGAAGATAGATGCCGATAGACTTGAACATGACAATGAAACGAAAAACCTTAATAGCCCCCGCCGTAGATCCTGAACAACCACCGATAAAGGTAGACAGGAATAGAATCATTTGGGCAAAGCTAGGCCACTGGTCATAGTTACCGATGGCAAAGCCCGTTCCAGTCTGCATAGATATGTACATAAAGAGACCATTAGCATAGGCATGGATAGGATTAGAGTCTATACTCATCCAGAGACTAGACCCAATTAAGAAGCCTCCCAAGAGGAGAACGCCTATGTAAACCTTGAATTCCAAGTCTCCCAAAAGAGACCCTAGACCCAAGCGTTTAACCGAATAGTAGAGGGCGAAATTGCCCCCACCAATAACCATAAAGATTCCAATAATGGCCATGACTAAATAGTTATGATGGTAATTAAAGACCCCATCTGATGTGGGCAAAAAACCACCTGTAGAAATAGTCGACATGGTGACATTAAGAGCATGGAAGGGGCTGAGTCCACCGACTAGCCACAAGAGGGCAAAGCATAAAAGACTAAAGCCTACATAGAGGCCCCAGAGTTCTGTAGCCATGGTCCGAATCCGAGGTAAGACGGCCCCCGGTCTTGGCATGGAAGCTTCCGCTTTAAAAAGGTAGGCCGAATCGGCCCGTAGGTTGCGAAAAACCGCCAAGACCAAGACGATAATCCCCATCCCTCCTAGCCAGTGCATAATAGACCGCCAGAGAATAAAGGATTGAGGAAGGCCATCCACATTGGCTATAACAGTAGCTCCTGTTGCGGTAATCCCGGAGATGGATTCAAAAAGGGCATCCACAGGGGATGCCAAATAACCAGCCCCCATAAAGGGTAAGGCCCCTAATAGAGAGGTTGCCACCCAGGTCGAAGCCACTACTAGGTAGGAATCACGCAAGAAGAACTGGTTGCTCTTTTCCCCATAGGTAAAGAGGCCTCCGCCCAGGGCCAAGCCCAGAATAGAGACCAGTAAGAAGGACCACTCTAGAGGCCCTTCTAGGCAGGAATAAGCAAAGGGCAATAGCAAAATAGCCGCATAGATCATAATCAATTGACCTATGAGTCGGCTTATAGCACGAATGCGCATACAGCAGATCCCCTATTTCAAATAGTCTAAAACATCCGTTACAAAATCAGGAAGGGTAAAAATAACAATGTGATCTCCCGGCAAGAGCTCCGTCATACCTGATGGAACAATGGATTTCTCCTCCCGTATAACAGCACCCACCAAGGCTTGTCCAGGAATGCGAATATCCTTTAAAGCCTTGCCAGCCACGGGGGATCGATTGGTAATTTCTACTTCCACAGCTTCCGCCTTGGCCCCGCCAAAGAGTGACAAGGATACTAGGTCATCACCAGAACGTACCCGCCGCATGATTTCTCCGGAAGTGAGAAGACGAGGGCTAAATACAACATCGATTCCCACCTGTTCCATAAGGGTGATATATTCAGGCCGTCCTACGCGGACAAAGGTCTTGGATATACCCATATGCTTGCCCAAGAGAGCTACTAAGAGGTTGAGCTTATCATCATCAGTCAAGGCTACGATGATATCGCAATCACCGATTTCCTCAGCTTCCAACAGTTCCATATTAGTAGCATCCCCATGGATAACCATGGTATCATCCACCAAAGCAGCTAGTTTTTCACAACGGTCGTAATCCTTATCGATGACCTTTACATCGTACCCAGCCTTTTCTAGCATCAAGGTCAAATGGCGGCCCATAAGGCCCGCACCAATAACGAGGACCCGTTTTGCCAATACCGCTACCTCGTGGAAGGTTTCTTGGATTTCTTTAATGCCCTGAGAACTCCCTAGGAAGAAGACATTATCTCCCTGCTCAATCTGAGTTCGTCCATGAGGGATGATCATATGGCCATTACGAAGGATGCCCACAACCAGGACATTCTCAGGTAGTTTCGTATCCATGAGGCGGTGGCCGATCATAAAGTGATCCTTATGGACCTTAACTTCCACCAATTTAACTGCCCCATTAGCAAATTCACCCACATCAAGAGCCGCTGGAGTTTGAATAATTTCCATAATTTCATTAGCCGTGACCCGTTCTGGATTGATAAAGAGGTCTACCCCCAACTGTTCCTGAATGGTATCATTCTCGATTTGGCCGTATTCCTCATTTCGGACACGGGCTATAGTTTGAGGCACCCCCATCATCTTAGCCACGGAACAGGCCAGCATATTGACTTCATCAATATCCGTCACGGCTATGAGCATGCCCACATCAGAACAGCCTATCGTGTTGAGGACATTTACATCAGAACCAGACCCCTGTACAAGGTTAGCATCCAAATTGTTTTCTAGATTTTTGATGCGGTCCTCTGATTTTTCCACCACATACACATCGTGCCTATCCTTGATCAAGCGTTGGGCTAGGGAATAGCCCACCTTACCGGCACCGACAACAATAATCTTCATACTATATCGTCTGACTTCCCTTCTCTTCTGATAGTTGGACTCTTAACCTTGAGCTTTTTGAGCCACTCTTGCTGCTTCTTGGTCTGCCAAGAACTGACGACCATAATCTGTTAAGAGGGTCCAGCCATCTTCTTGGATAATTTTATTTTCCTTCATAAGATGGCCCAGAGCTCGCTTAAAAGCGGCCTTAGAGATATTAAACTTATCCTTAATTAGGGCTGCGGAAGTACCGTCGGAATAAGGAATTTTCCCATTCCGTTCCCCTAAATAAGCCATGATTCGGTCCCCATCAGAGGCCAAAGCCACTTCCTTAGGGGGACGCATAGAGGCATTGAGACGACCGTCTTCCCGCTTATAAATAATGCGGGCACTTACCATCTCTCCTACCTTAACCGTATGGGTCATTTCAGACCGATGAATAAAGGCAATCCATCGTTCAGGGCTGATTAAGAAAGCCCCTTCAGAGGTCAAATTATAGACCGCACCTTTAATCTCTTGCCCCAACTTAGCATCAGCTGCCGGTTTGGAGGCCCGCCGCATAGCATCATCCACATCCATGGATACGGCCAAACGACCGGACTTATCCTCATAGAGGCGGACCCAGACCTTTTCTCCCACCTGAGGGCGGCCCCGCATTTCAGCATGAGGCATGAAAATTCCCCGTTCGGTCCCTACTTCTACGAAACAACCAAAGTTGGTAGTATTGATGACTTCAGTGTAAGCGATTTGACCTATTTTCATGGCAGGTAAACGCATGGATGCAGTCAACCGGCCCTTAGGGTCTTTATAGAGAAAGACCTCAACCTGGTCACCAATGGCTACCGGTCCTGTTTGTTGGTCCTTATGGAGCAAGATATCATCTGATGTATTACCCGTCTGCCCATCCAAAAAAGCCCCTTGATCACTGGTTCGAAGAACAGTCAGACTTTGGATTGTATTTTCAGAAAGTGTACTGGCCATTTACTTGCCCTCAAAATCTACATACTTAGCATCGGACCAAAGTTGTTCTAAGCCATAGAAATCACGGTAGTCTTGGCCACCGAAAACATGGACGATAATATCACCAAAATCGAGAAGGACCCATTCCCCTTCCCGGTACCCCTCACGATGAAGGACAGTCATACCTTCAAGGGCTGCCTTATCTTCCATTTCATCCGCAATGGCTTGGGCATTTTTTACATTATTAGCAGTAACAAGGACAAAGTAGTCAGACAAGAGAGAAATCCCTTCCAAGTCCATAATACTGATATCTTGTCCTTTTTTATCAAATGCAGCCTGAGCCATTACGAGGGCTACTGCTTTAATTTGTTCTTTTTCTTTCATTCTTAAATTCCCTTATCTTTCTTAGGATCGCTTGTGTGAGTACCAGCCCGTTCTTCTTTAGATTTTTGATTGTCTGGCACATTAGCTTCACTAGCATTTGTATCTTTCTTAACTTGCTCTGTATCTGGTTGCAAGACAGGCTTCATAGAGGCCATTTCCGAGGCATCGATATCACCAGTCATAATGCCTACTAAACGCTGAGCCTCACTTGGGTCAACTACCCAATATTTCTCGCCACTAAGCGTATCCTTGTGGCCCGGTAAGATGTAGAAGTGGATGTTGGCCGCTTCCATATGAGTAATCTTATACAGTAACTTAACCGCATCCCAGGTGGAAATATTGGACTCAAAGTGAGACCATACTCGCCAGGTATCCCAAGCATTAGTCAGTGTCATAGACCCTTGAAGGGATGCTAGCAAGGTTTTCATAAACCGTTCCTGCCGCTCTACCCGCGAGAAGTTATCTTGTGGATCGTCAGTGTATCGTACATATTGAAAGGCTTTATTGCCATCCAAGTCTTGATAACCCTTTTTGAGATTAATGTCTTCTAAGCCACTTTCAGCATCAGTGTGGTTCATGGCGCTTTCTACATAGAAGGACTGGGTCCCTACCACATCTACAGTATGTTTAAAAGCGTCTTGGTCCACTACTACATAGTAAGGGATAGAGATATGGAAAATATCCTCTACCACGGCCTTGGTTAGGTCCATGCCCCCTGTACTATAAAAGCTATTGATTTTATTGGCCCCAGTCTTATCCCGATTGTCGATTTTAGTATTTGCAGGAATACCGATGATATCCACCAATTTTTGGTCTAGATTAATGGACACTAAATAGAGAGAATCAGCTTGGGATGGGTTATTAGCATCCCGTCCTGCCAGCAAGACATAGATGGGCTTGTCCAAGGCCTCTTGGTTAACTGCCACCGATGGAACAGATGGTGGTTCCTGTGCCTCCTCTGGCAAGGGTTTAGCCTCCATGGCGGCCTCCTTGTGAGACTGGTAGGCACCATATATGGCACCAATGCCCTTGACTAGGCCAAAACCTATGCCTCCTATAAGAAGGATAATAAGGATTAAGGAAGGAATAAAGCGCCCCCATTTGATTTTGCTTTCCTTGCGCTTGCGTTGTGCTCGTCGCCGCCGGATACGGCGTTCTAGCTCCCGCTCTTTTTCTTGTTCATCCATCATGAATCCATTCTCTCCATTGTATTATCCATTAATCGATTTCATTTCTTTGAGTAAGGCATTGCGCCCTACGATGGTCGGCTCATATATACATAAGCCCTTATCTAAAAGGTGCCTAATGGTCATATCATAACCCGCTAAAACCCCTTGATTTAGATCTTTTCTTGCCTTTTGGCGAAGGATTTCCACTCCTGGAAAATCACGATTGAGCTCGATGTAATCCGCTAGAAATATCACCTTATCCAAGTCCGACATATGTGGTTTCCCCACCGTATGAACCCGAATAGCTTCACAGATGGCGGGATCATCCACCCCATACCGGGTCTTAGCCAAGACGGAGCCTGCTTCTCCATGAAGGAGGGCGCCAGATGCCAACATATCTTGGTCTAGGACTACCCCTGCCACCTTAACGATAGCCTGCATGGCATCTAATTTTTCTTCCTTGGCACAATCGTGGAGAAGAGCTGCCAAACGGGCTTTTTTTAAATCAACCCCATAGGCTTTAGCCAACTCTTCAGCGGCCTCTACTACTCCCAGTACATGGCGATAGCGTTTAGGACTCAAGCGCTCTGCAAGGTCTTTAGAAATTTCATTAAAGGTCATAGTCTGCCTCTTTATATAACCCTTCTCTCTCTATATAGTCCAAGACTACTTGAGGAAGAATATACTTAACCGATTTCCCCTCTTGCAGGCATCGCCGTATGTAAGAGGAAGATATAGCCAGTTGCGGTACCATCAGAAAGTGTATTTTGACCCGACTCAACGGTTCTAAAGCCTTAAGAGAAGCCTCCACTTGTTCTGAACCCTCTGGCCGAATGGTACCTACGAAATGACATTTCTCCAAGAGTTCCATTGGCTTATGCCAGGTAGGTAAGTCCTGGATAGAATCTGTACCGGTGATAAAATAAATCTCCGTATTGGCACCATACATGGCCAAGAGTTCCTCCACCGTATCTAAACTATAGGAAGGGCCTTCCCGCCTGAGTTCTAAATCTGAAATAGTAAAGTCAGGATTATCAGCGATAGCCAATTCCACCATCTTGTAGCGGTGGCTTACAGGAATGGTCTTTTTATGAGGCGGTTCCTTAGCGGGCATAAAAATGACCTGATCTAGGCCAAAGGCCTCCTTGGTGCGATCCGCAATCATAAGGTGGGCCATATGGATGGGGTTAAAGGTCCCCCCCATCAAACCAATCCGCTGTTTCATTGACACCTACACTCCCAAGCCATACATGGCTAACATAATCAAAGCCATAAGTAGGACAGCCAGTCCTATGGCCTTACAATAGTATTGCCATTCATAGTAACCTTTAGAAGATGACATGTAGAGGTAGTAGGCCTTAAGAGCCCTAAGTGTATTCCACATCATCTCTCTCCTAAAAGCTAATCCTAGTTAGGTAATTCAATCTTGGAGTTTTCTTTCTTCTTCTTGAAGAGGACCCCATTAAAGCCGATTACCTGTACCAATTCTGCCCCCAACATGTCCGCTAAGTCTTGGAAGATGGTCTTTTCTTCTGGACTGTTATTCAAGAGTTTTACCTTGATTAATTCTCGTTTTGTAATGGCTGCTCGAGCGGAATCAATGACCGCATTTTCCAAGCCATTCTTGCCGATAAATACGACAGGATCCATGGTCGCTGCCAAGGACCGTAAATAGCGTTTTTGTTTACCTGTCATGGTATCTCCTAATCTTGGAATGTAAATGTTTGTTCACCAATATGGACTTCATCGCCCTCTTGGCAACCCTTTTCACGGAGTCTATCATCCAACTCCATGTAGCGCCAAATTTTTTGGAAGCGCCGAACCGATTGGTCATCACTAAAGTTAGTCATAGCCACTAGCCGTTCAATTCGCTTACCCGAAATGGTAAAGGATGCATCATCGCCACGGGTAATGACAAATTCCACATCTTCCTTAGCTTCGTATACCACAGCATCATCACTTGCCTCAGGCTCTGGTTCGTAGTTTTCTACATAGTAGTAAGCACGCTCCATAAGTTCTGGCAAGCCTTGGCCCGTGAGAGCATTGACTGCAAAGACTTCATAGCCCTTATCTTCAAAATACTTAGTCACCTCTGGAATTGTCATATCATCTTGAACGAGGTCGATTTTATTGAGGACTACAATTTGTTTTTTCTTAGCCAATGTTGGAGAGTACTTAGCCAGTTCCCGATTAATGGCATCGAAATCATCCTTAGGGTCTCGCCCTTCCATACCAGATACATCCAAGATATGGAGGAGGATGTTCGACCGTTCCACATGTCGAAGGAAGTTATGACCTAAACCAACCCCTTCTGCAGCCCCGTCGATGAGACCTGGAATATCGGCCATGACAAAGTTACGGTCCCCAGGTAAAGACACAACCCCCAAGACTGGCGTCAAGGTAGTGAAGTGATAGGCCGCCACATCGGGGCGTGCTGCAGATACCTTGCGAATAATTGAAGACTTACCTACTGATGGGTATCCCAATAGGCCTACATCAGCTAGAACCTTAAGTTCTAATTGAAGCCAATGTTCTTCCCCTGGTTCCCCCATTTCAGAGAAGGTTGGAGCTCGGTTAGCCGCTGTTTGGAAGCGGGCGTTGCCCCGGCCCCCTCGGCCTCCCTTAGCGATGAGAAATTCTTGCCCATCTTGGGTCAGGTCACAGTAGACTTTACCAGACTCTTCATCCTTCACTACAGTACCCATAGGAACCTTAATGTAGAGGGAATCTCTCCCCCGACCATGTTTATTAGCAGACATACCGTTTTCACCAGCATCTGCCCGGAACATGCGCTTATAGCGGAAGTCCATAAGGGTATTAACATTTTTGTCGGCCACTAGGATGACATCGGCTCCTTTGCCGCCATCACCACCACTTGGACCGCCATTAGGAACGTACTTTTCACGGCGAAAAGAGGACATCCCATTACCGCCGTCGCCGCCCTTAACATATACGCGAGCGCGATCTATAAACATATTCTTTCCTTTTCTGACCTAAGGAGGCCCTTAGGCCAGCCTGTTTATAAGGTCTTGATTACTTCGATTGCTTTTTCAATTTGTGGATCGTTAGTCTTCCAGTCGATGCGGACTCCTTCTGGTAGAGGGTATTCAATATCTGGGGTAATACCTATACCATCGATAACCCGATCCTTAGGAGTATGGTATTTGGCAATGGTCACCTTGACTGCTTCTCCAGCTAAGTTATGAAGGACTGCTTGCACAGTACCCTTACCGTAGGATTGGGTTCCTAGGATCTTACCTACCCCTTCATCCTGCACAGCGCCAGCTATAATTTCAGAGGCGGAAGCCGAGTTCTTATTCATAAGAACGACTAGAGGAATTGGCTCTTCGAGGCCTTGCGATTCATAGGCCTCTATAGGACCACCACGGGCCTGCACAGTAACAAAAGGTCCTTGTGGCAAGATATAATTCGCAATGGCTGCTGCTGTTGTTACCAGTCCGCCTGGATTATTGCGGAGATCCAAAATAAGTCTTGTCATGCCTTGTGCCTTTAGGGCCTTATACTGCTCAGCAAAGTCTTCCCCCGTTGGTTCTGCAAATTGACTGACCCGGATATAACCAATATGGTCCGTCAGCATGCGACTGCGAACGGTAGGCATAACCACCTTATCCCGTACAATAGGAAGATCTAGTTTTTCACCATTTCGAGAAACCGTCAAGGTTACCGTCGTACCAGCTTTACCACGAATAGCAGAGGAAACCTTATCCAAGGCCATACCCTCTGTGGACTGACCATCAACAGCAAGGATGACATCGCCATCCTTGAGGCCCGCCTTTTCTGCTGGTTGATCCTCCATAACGTGAGCGGCTACAATACCATTATCAGTTTGCCCAATAACGACACCAATTCCCGCATAGGAAGCAGCCGTTTCCTCCTTCATAGATGTAAAGTCTTCCTGAGTTAAGTAAAGGGAATGCTTTTCATCCAAGGCTCCAATCAATCCTTTAGTAAGACCATCCCAAAGACTAGTCTTTGATACCGGTTCTATAAAGTTTTGCGTTGCTATGTAATAGGTATGGATAAAGTTTGGTAAGGCTGTTGCCCTACCAAACATATACCAAAAGGCTAAGAACATAAAGAGAATACCTAGCAGGCAGAAAGCTACCAAATAGCCTATAATTTTACGGATCCAAGCCCATATAATAAAAGCCTTCATTATAAGTACCCCAATGGATTTTGAGGCTCATCATTGATACGCACTTCAAAGTGAAGATGAGGACCTGTAGAGTTACCTGTAGAGCCAGCATAGGCGATAACAGACCCCTTGCTTACCCCTTGGCCTTCAGATACATTCAGAGATTCATTATGGCCATAGAGGGTAGACATACCATTCCCATGGTCGATAATAACCGCATTACCATAGCCAGAAATCCAACCTGCATAGATAACGGTACCCCCATCAGCTGCATGGACTGGTTCCCCATAATCAGCAGCGATATCAATGCCATCATGGAAGATATAGCGGCCATAAATTGGGTGGTAACGCCCCCCAAAACCAGAGGTAATTTCATGGCTAGATACAGGCCAAGAGAGAGCTCCAGATCCTTGTACCCAGTTATACCCGCCACCGCCGCCGGCTACTGCTTGGGCTGCTTGAGCGGCCCGTTCCGCTTGCCGTTGCGCAATGATATTGCGGACTTGTTGGGAGGCCGCTTCCAATTCCTGGATTTTTTCGATAGAACCAGCTTGATCAGTGCGAGCCTTAGCCAAGAGTTGCGCATAGGTTTGCTTGCGTTGTTCAATCTCAGCTTGTTTTGCTTGGGCTTGTTTTTCTAGGTCTACAATCTTAGCCCGATCGGCTTCTAACTTATCCTTTTGACTAGCGATCTCAGCTCGTTCTTCCTTAATGCCATTGATGAGCTTGATGTCCGCATCGATGATGCGCTTCAAGACCTGTACTCGATTGGCAAAGTCGTTAAAGTCCTTAGACCCTAAGACCACTTCTAGATAAGAAAGACGGCCATTGATGTAAATATCGCGAACCCGCTTTTGGAAGACCACTTCCCGCTTAGCCAAGCGTTTTTGAGCCTCATCCAACTTCTTTTGGGTAACCGCAATATCCCCTTCTACAGCCTTCCGTTGGCCTTGAATAGCAGCCAACTCGTCTTGGGCCTTCTTAAGTTCTTCTTCAGCCTGTTGCAAGTTAGTGGTTTGTTGACCTATTCGTTTTTCTGCATCGGCCTTAACCCCTTGTTGCTCTTGAATTTGCTGTTGATAGCTATCAATTTGTTGTTGTAGATCTTCGTCTTCTGCGTAGGCTACCAATGGAGCCGTTACGGCCAAGCCACACACTAGAATGGCGGCTAGACGATTTTTCCATTTATTTTGTAACATAAGACCTTCTCTTATACACGCATGTATTGACGCAAGGAAATAGCGGAACCAATAGCCCCTACAAAAATACCAATAATTAACAAAGCGACTGCCAATTGGTAGAAGATTGGGAACATTGGTACCAAGGGGAAGAAAGCTAAGGATTGTTCGATTTCACTAGTGATGAAATAGTAGAACTCTCCTGTGCAAGCGACGGCGATAAGGCCACCAATGCAGCCTAGTAGCATGCCTTCGATAACGAAAGGCCACCGAATAAAACCATTAGTCGCACCAACGTATTTCATAATGGCAATTTCTTTGCGACGAGCAAAAACTGTCAAACGAATGGTGTTGGAGATGATAAAGAGCGTTGCTGCAGCCAAGAAAGCGATGAGCACGATACCACCAATACGGATAATTTGAGTGATCTTGAAGAGTTCATCAACCACATCTTGACCATAGTGAACGGATTCAACGCCCGGTACTGTGGCCAATTCCTTAGCCGCTAACTTTACATCTTGCGGATTTTCGAAGGTTACGATGTAGGAGTTAGGCAATGGGTTAACCCCTTCTAAGGAGTCAATCATCTGCTTTTGATCATCCCCTAAACGGCTCTTAAAGTCTTGTAAGGCTTGATCTTTTGTAACAAACTTGAGTTCTTTGATATGAGGTTGGCTTTTGACAGCCTTACCAGTCTCCATAATTTGGTTGGTAGTAAGGTCGTCCTTAAGATACACAGACAATTGCACCTGCGTTTCCAAGGATGCCGCCATATTATTGAGGTTGACTACACCACAGAGGAATACCCCCAACATAAAGAGGGATAAGGCGACAGTAGAGATAGAAGCCAATGTCATCAGACCATTACGGCGCATGGACTTAAAAGCTTCTTTTACGAAGTAACTAAATGTTCTGAGTTTCATTAAATGCAGCACCTTTCAATTGATCACTTACAACGCGTCCATTTTCCAGGGCGATTACACGTTTATTAAGGTAGGATACAATGTCCATATTATGAGTAATCATAACAACAGTCGTCCCATAGTTGTTGATCCGCTTAAAGAGGTCCACTATATCACGACTTGTAATAGGATCCAAGTTACCGGTTGGCTCATCAGCGATGAGGACCGCTGGGCGATTGACAATAGCCCGTGCAATGGCAACCCGTTGTTGTTCCCCCCCAGATAAGTCTTCTGGATAATCATCTTTTTTATCGGTAAGGCCGACTAAATCAAGGACGTGGTTAACCTTTTCTTTGATAACAGACCGTTTTTCTTCAATTACTTCCAAGGCAAAGGCTATGTTTTCGCCCACTGTCTTATTAGGTAGGAGGCGGAAATCTTGGAATACAACGCCTAATTTACGACGGAGCATAGGCACCTTAGAGCCTTTAATCCTGGTTACATCAACGTTATTAACGATAACAGACCCATCATCTGGGATTACCTCGTGGGTAAGTAACTTAAAGAGGGTGGATTTACCGGCCCCAGAGTGGCCTACAACGAGGACAAACTCGCCCTTTTCAATATGAATGGTTACATTATCTAAGGCCACTGCCCCATTGTCGTAGACCTTAGATACATTTTGAAATTCAATCATCCTAGACTCCTATTTGCGCGCCACAAGCTTCTTGGCTGCTGCAACAATATCTTTAGCAGTCAAACCATACTTAGCCATCAATTCTTTTGGTGTGCCCGATTCGCCAAAGCTATCTTGTACCCCTACGAAGGCCATAGGTACTGGTGCTTCTTGAACTACAACTTCAGCTACAGCAGAGCCCAAACCACCTATTACATTATGTTCTTCAGCAGTTAGGATGGCCCCTGTTTCTTGAGCGGCTTTCACGATAGCATCCTTGTCGATTGGCTTAATAGAAGCCATGTTGATTACGCGAGCAGAGATGCCTGCTTGCGCCAACTCCTTAGCTCCTTCAACAGCAGGGCCAACCAAGGCGCCACAAGCGATGATAGTTAGGTCAGCCCCTTCTACCAAGGTTTGTGATTTACCTGGCACGAATTGGTAACCTACTGGAGTTGTATCGTCCACACCGGCCCGACCTAAACGGACATATACAGGACCTTGGTAGTTGGCAGCCCATTCGATAACAGATGTAGTTTCCGCTTCATCAGCTGGAACAACCACAGTCATATTAGGGAGGACCCGCATGCAAGCGATATCTTCAAGGGATTGATGGGTAGCCCCATCTTCACCAACGGTAATGCCTGCATGGGTAGCACATACCTTAACATTAAGTTTTGGATAGCAAACTGCATTGCGAATTTGTTCAAAGGCACGACCGGTAGCGAACATAGCGAAAGAAGATACAAATGGAATCTTACCTGCCGCAGCCAAGCCTGCCCCTACAGAGATGAGATTTTGTTCAGCAATCCCTACGTTAAAGAAGCGGTCTGGGAATTGCTCCTTGAAGACATTGGTCTTGGTAGATTTGGACAAGTCCGCATCCAATACTACGATATTCTTATTCTTAGCACCTACAGCTGCCAATGCATTGCCGTAAGCCTCACGTGTTGCTTTACCCATGATTACGCCTCCAACTCTTTCACAAATTCTACGCATTCTTCTGCAGATGGTGCCTTACCATGCCAGCCGGCTTGGCCTTCCATGGCAGATACCCCCTTGCCCTTTACCGTATGCATAACGATACAGGTTGGTTTATCGGTTACTGTCTTAGCTTCTTCAATAGCTTGATGCAGTTGATCAAAGTCATGACCATTCACTTCGATGACATGCCATTGGAAAGCAGCGAATTTTTCTGGGATTGGCAATGGCGACAAGACCTTAGTAATATCACCATCGATTTGCAAGCCGTTGAAGTCGACGAAAGCAGTCAAATTATTGAGCTTGTAGTGACCAGCGAACATCGCTGCTTCCCACACTTGCCCTTCTTCCAACTCACCATCACCCAAGATGGCATACACGCGAGCTGGAGACTTGTCTAGCTTGCCTGCCAAGGCCATGCCACAGGCAGCAGAAATCCCTTGGCCCAAGGATCCAGTAGACATATCCACACCTGGTGTATGTTTCATATCAGGATGGCCTTGCAGCATATGGTCAATCTTACGAAGGTGATTTAATTCTTCTTTAGGGAAATAGCCCTTTTCAGCCAAAGCGCTATAAAGGGCTGGTGCAGCATGCCCCTTGGAAAGGACCAAGCGGTCTCGTCCGTCCATCTGAGGATTCTTAGGATCGATATTCATTTCCTTGAAGTAGAGAAGGGCCATGAGGTCCGCTATAGACAAGGACCCACCTGGATGGCCAGATTTAGCACCCGTTACGGATTTCACAATGGATACGCGAATTGCCTTCGCCTTCTCAGCGAGCAATACCTTTTCTTCTGCTGTTAATGGAGTCATATAAAAACCATCCTTTCTACTATTGTTTAAGCAATGCCATAGCTAATTGAGCACTGCGGAATGATATTTTTCTCAGGCTTTCTATACGGTCAAAGGAGTGTTGATAATCCCCTTTTCCCTCTAGCAACTCAACCAGACGGGTGTAAAGTGTATCTTGATCGAGCCGTTCCATGGTCCCCATAGCTTCTTGCTCAATCATGTGCAAGAAGGCATCAATCTTGGGATCATAGGAAATACCCACTACAGGCTTACCCATGAGAGAAGCAAAGACTAGCGCATGAAGGCGGACACCAATCATAATATCGACCGCCCCTGCCAACTCTAGAAATTGGCTGGTAGTAAAAGATTCTTCAAGAAGATGTACATAGGGAGCATTGCCCATGTAGGCCGCCACTTGCTTGGCTTCTTCCGTGTCCTCAGGATGGGACATAGGGATAAAGAGAACCTCCACCTGATGGCTTTGGTGCAAGGTGGCCAGGGCCCCTGCTAGGGACTTTCGATAGGCCACTTGATTCTTCCAAGAGCGGACCGCTATACCTATACGGCGGCAGCCTGGTTTGAGACCAGCCGCTTGGAGCCGCGACTCCCCCTTGCTGGCATCCGCTATAGGCATGGTAAGAACTGCATCTGCAGTCACTTGAACTAGCTCTGGTTTTACCCCAATCTCCTCTAAGAGACCTTGAGACGGTAAGTCGCGGACAGTAATTAAATCCATGCGATTAAGGACGGATTTAACGGCCCAACGGGTGGTCGGCTTTGTCAGCGGCCCTATACCTTGGGCATAGAGAACAACCCGTTTACCTAGTAGTTTAGCCAGAGACATAATGCTGAGGTAATAGTATACATTCTTTACACTCGTCGCATCTTGTAGAAGACTACCACCCCCTGAGATGAGGAGATCACAGTTCATAAGGGCTTTTAAGATGGCTAGACCCGCAAAGGTTCCAACTGCCTCAACCCCATGCTTAGCAGAGGTTTGTGCAGGGTGACCAGAAATCACCGTTATGTGTGCATCCCCCTCTTCCTTGCGGATAGCCGTTATGATGGCCGACAACATGGCCTCATCCCCAGCATTGCCAAATCCGTAGTAGCCAGAAATAACAACTTTACTCATGGTGGCCCTCCCCTTGCTTATACCACTGGGTGATATAAGTAAGAATACGGATAAGCAAAATAGCGATAATACCAAAGAGTAGGCCAATCCACCAGCCATCAAGGCCCCGCATTATAGTCATATACACAGGCGTCCGCACATGGCAGAAGGTTTCAACCATGGACGCTACACCAATAACACCAGCAACGGTCAAGACAAAGTGGATGACCATAGGCCATTTCCGGAAGAAGGCAAAGGCAGCTAGCATCAATGCAGGATGACCGATGATGAATTCTTTTTCCCGAGGACGAGCATAGAGGGTATTTTCTAAGAAGCGACGAAGTGTCATTTCAATGCCTGGCACTGGTACCCCTGCCGTATGACCAGACCGACCTACGAAGACATAAGCCACAGCCATCAATGCACCTAAAATCAAGAAGATGTAGAATTTTACATCCATAGTGATAAATTCCTTGATAAAGGTTTTAGTTTCTTCCAAAGAATTAATAGTGCGTCCCTTCCACAATGGGAATCGTTGCAAATACGCCCAAGCAGTTAAGAGGACTGGTAAGACGAAGGTTAACTTAACGCCCCGGAAGATAGCAAATTCCATGAAGAACCGCGTATTTCCTAACATAGCGCCAATATAGATACCACCGATAGCCGCCAAGATAGCCACAATGGCCAAGCATGCCACTGCATAGACCATAGAACGGAGAGTCGATTGTTTATCTTGCCCACACCGGTAGATCCAAGTATCCATGAGGTAAATCATAGCGCCCACTGGAGCCATAACAGCTGAAGACAGGGCCCACAATTGGGTAATCAAGGTACCACTAGTCAACATGTAGATAATGACGGATATAAAGGATAGGAAGGCGAAGAGAACCATTTGCTTATGCCACTTCATAGGAAGAAGCATATTAGCCACCAAGGTAAAGAGAGCGATGGCTCCAATCATGGTGATGGCTACCAGCAAAGGACTCGGCATATAGTTTGGATACACGGACCCACGGCCGAAAGTAAAGCCTTTATCCGCTAACTTAGTGGACGCCTCATCAATAGCCTTAAGGGTGGTAGCCAAAGCTGTTTGATTATCCTTACCTGCTTCAAACATAGGGAAGAGGTTAAAGCGAATATTCCGTTCCATATCAGAGATATAGAAGCGTTGGGATACCTCTGAAACGGAAAGTTTCTTCATTTCATCCTTGGAGATTGTATAGAGGCGACCGATACTATACCCTTGTGCTAAGGCCATTTCATTGAAGCCAGCTTGCGGTTCATACTGTAGCTGGTTGGTTGCTTCTATGCCAATCACTGGGATATGGCGATTTTTAAAGTTCGTAAGAGATTCATTGAGAAGACTTGGATAGCCCAAAGCCTCTTTCCCAACAAAGACGACACCTGTAACGCGAGGAATCCCATCAACGCGGTTGAAGAAGTAGGACAAATCATCCTTAGATACGCCTCGATAGTTGGTTGGACGGAGGATGACATTAAAGCCTCTATTTGCCACTTCTTGCCCTTGCAAACGGGAGATACCCAAGTTCATCTTCATAAAGGAATCGTAAGGAGCTCCTGTCAATTCAATAACAGGTCCTTGATTACTATATTTTTCAATGACCTTATCAGCCCCCAATCGGTGGATAAGGTCTTCTTTGATTTCTTGGTAATAACCTTCCTTAAGGGGAACCGGTCCTAAGTAAAGAGCCCCTGGTTTGGCCGGACCATTTAAAAGGGCTAAATTACCATTGAAATCAGTATCTCGATAGACCTTAATTTCCCCTGCATCCATTGCTTTTTCCAAGGTTCTATCATAGATGGCCAAGGCCGTTACATGTGCTGCTTTAAGTTTATCAAAGGCTTCTGCAGATGGATATTTTTCAAAGGCTGCAGCCCGTAAAACAGCATCATAATCAATGATATTTTCAATTTGATTTTGTGCACTTTCCACTTGGTTTCGTTGTTGCACTAGCACCAAACCTGCCACAAGGCCCACCAAGAGGCAGATAATCAACACCAAGGAATAAGGTGCTTTTTTGGCTTGTTTCAACTTCACGGCATTTCCTCTCTCGCCTATACTGTAAGGCCTGCTTCTTGTTTCAAGAAACCTTCCATAAACATGTCTATATTGCCGTCCATTACGGCTTGTACATTACCTGTTTCCACGTTAGTTCTATGATCTTTCACCATATTATAGGGGTGGAATACATAGGATCGGATTTGGCTCCCCCATTCAATAGCTTGGTAGGTGCCACCGATTTCCTCTTTCAAAGCCGCTTGTTTTTCCAATTCCAACTCGAAAAGTTTAGCCCGCAAGAGGCGTAAACATTGGTCCCGGTTTTGCATTTGAGACCGTTGGGTCTGGCATTGGACTACAATGCCTGTCGGCTTATGGGTCATACGAACGGCAGAATCTGTTTTGTTAATATGTTGCCCACCAGCACCAGAAGCCCGGTAGGTATCTACCTGTACATCCTTCATATCGATATTGATTTCAATATCATCATCGATTTCAGGCATGACATCCACAGCAGCAAAGGAGGTATGGCGACGGGCGGCCGAATCAAAAGGAGAAATACGAACCAATCGATGTACCCCTTTTTCAGACCGAAGGTAACCAAAGGCATTTTCCCCCTTAACGAGGAAGGTAGCAGACTTGATACCTGCTTCGTCACCTGGCTGCTCATCCATGAGTTCTACTCCAAAGCCAGCTTTTTCAGCCCAACGTAAGTACATACGGATAAGCATAGAGCACCAGTCTTGTGCTTCCGTTCCACCAGCCCCTGCATGGAAGGTCAGAATAGCGTTATTGCGGTCATATTCCCCACCTAAGAGGAGAAGTATCTCCTGCTTTTCAACCGTCCCTTCAATGGTTTTGAGGAAGTCGGATATTTCCCCTTCCATATCAACTTCCCCTTCTTCCAAGGCCATATCTACCATAAGTTTTGCATCCTCAATATCGGATACCAGCTTTTTATAGCCCTCTACAGCCTGTTTTAATTGGGTCGCCTCTTGAGAAATTTCTCGTGCCTTATCTGGGTCATCCCAGAAGCTAGGATCAGACATCTTTACATCTAAGGTAAAGATTTGGTCTTCCTTTTGCGCAATATTCAAAGAGTCTCGCATGCCGTAGATGCGCTGACTCAAATTGTCGATAATGGGTTTTAAATCTTCTAACAACGTTGTCACCTGTTCATTAAAAATAGCCTCTACAAGGGTTGGAACCCCTGCAAAGGCTATCATAGGTCTAGTCTATGTCTTGTGGTTCCAACACATCATCATGATGGGCTTGTGCACCTTCTAGATGATCTTCTGGTTGTTCGACTTCATCAATAAATTGTGCACGAATGCGATACAAGGCCATGATTGTTTCATCTTGAATGGAGTCAATCATAGTTTGGAACATGTTGTAAGCCTCGAATTTATATTCTACTAATGGATTCTTTTGCCCATAAGCACGAAGGTTAATACCTTCACGAAGCATATCCATACTGTCCAAGTGTTCCATCCATTTGCGGTCTACTACACGGAGCATAATAGCTCGTTCTAATTGACGCATCAATACGTCACCGAACATTTCTTCCCGTGCCTTGTACTCATCATGAGCGATTTGACAAAGCTTGTCTTCAAGCTCTTGACGGCTATAGTCTTCCATACCAGCCACTGTCATCAACTCATCCGTGAGGAAGTATTGAGATAAGTGCTTATGCAAGCCTTCATAATCCCATTCTTCTGGGTACAATTTTTCATCCGCATAGGTATCCATCGCTTCCCGAACGAGTTTATCAATCATATCAGAGACTGTATCCTCGAGGGATTCGTTATGGAGGATGCGACGGCGTTGTTCATAGAGAACTTCCCGTTGTTGATTCATAACATCATCGTATTCCAAGACGTGTTTACGGATGTCATAGTTATGATCTTCTACCTTCTTTTGGGCCTTTTCAATGGACCGCGTAATAAGGCGATGTTGGATTGGTTCATCTTCGTCCATCCCCAACCGATCCATGATGGAAGAAATATTATCGGCTCCGAAGATACGCATCAAATCATCTTCCAAGGAGAGGAAGAATTGAGAGGAACCAGGGTCCCCTTGACGACCAGCACGACCGCGGAGCTGGTTATCGATACGACGAGTTTCATGGCGTTCTGTACCTAGGATAGCTAAACCACCCAATTCAGGCACTCCTTCACCAAGGGTAATATCAGTACCACGACCAGCCATATTAGTAGCGATGGTTACCATCCCCGCTTGGCCAGCTTGAGCAATGATTTCCGCTTCTTGTTCATGGTGCTTAGCATTCAATACAGAGTGAGGAATACCATTGCGTTTCAAAAGGTCAGACAACTCTTCTGATTGGGTAATGGATGTCGTCCCAATCAAAATTGGTTGACCTTTTTTGTGGCGTTCCACGGCTTCCCGAACAACCGCCTTATACTTAGCCCGTTTAGTCTTGAAAATTTGATCTGGCAAGTCAATACGAGCCAATGGTTTGTTAGATGGAATTTCCCAAACTTCCAAGCCATATATATCGTTAAATTCTTTTTCTTCCGTCTTAGCAGTACCAGTCATACCTGATAATTTGTCATACATACGGAAATAGTTTTGGAAGGTAATGGATGCCAAGGTTTGAGACTCCCGTTCAACCTTAAGTCCTTCCTTAGCTTCAATTGCTTGGTGGAGGCCATCAGAGAAGCGACGACCTGGCATCATACGGCCGGTAAATTCATCAACGATGATGACTTCTCCGTCTTTTACCACATAGTCCTTATCCTTGTGCATCATAAATTGAGCGCGAAGGGCCGCCATAAGCAAGTGATTGTATTCGATATTTTCTGCATCGTACAAGTTGCCTACGCCCAACATCTTTTCCACCTTGGCAATACCTGCCTCAGTAGGAGCAATGGTCTTTTGTTTTTCATCCATAGTGAAATCTTCTTCCACCTTAAGATGAGGCACAATTTGAGCCAGCTTATAATAGTTGTCAGTAGACCGTTCACCAGGGCCAGATATGATCAATGGTGTCCTAGCTTCATCGATTAAAATGGAGTCGACTTCATCGACAATGGCATAGTGTAAAGGTCGTTGTACCATATTGGCTTCTTCTGTAACCATGTTGTCACGAAGGTAGTCAAAGCCGAACTCACCATTAGTACCATAGGTAATATCCGCTGCATAGGCCATCTTTCGTTGGGCATAGTCTAAGTTAGGCACAATAAGGCCTGTAGTTAGACCCAAGAAGTCATAGAGTCGTCCCATTTGCTCACTGTCACGAGTCGCCAAGTAATCGTTAACTGTGATAACATGAACACCCTTTCCTTCAAGTGCATTAAGGTATACAGGAAGGGTTGCTACCAAGGTTTTACCTTCACCGGTACGCATTTCTGCGATATTGCCCTTGTGAAGGGTCATGCCACCAATCAACTGTACATCAAAGTGACGCATACCAAGAACCCGTTTAGAGGCTTCCCGTACAACAGCAAAAGCTTCAGGCAAGAGGTCATCCAATGTCTCTCCCTTTTTCAGGCGTCGCTTAAATTCAGCGGTCTTGTTCTTCAATTGTTGATCGGTCAGGTTGATATAGTCCTTCTCGATAGAATTAATATGGTCTACAACCTTGCGCATCTTCTTAACTTCGTGTGCACTGTTGTTGCCCAGCAAGCGTTGGATAAAACCAAGCAAAAAGATCAACTCCTTACATGAGTATAGTTTTCTAATAGTATATTCAATTAATTCTAGCAAAATACCGCCTTATAGTCAAAAAAGAAGGGCCTCTATTCCAGAGAATAGAGACCCCCTAAGGAGGAATATTTCACATATTTTTTATAATTGTGGTTGAATGAGGCCATAACCACCATCATGGCGCCGATAAACCACGTTGATTTGGTCATTTTCCGAATTGAGGAAGGCGAAGAAATCATGGCCAACCAAGTTCATTTGCAAGATAGCTTCATCTACACTCATAGGCCGTGCCATAAAGGTCTTGGTCTTAACCACATTCAAATCCACTTCTTCTTCCACTTCATTTTCTAAAGCAACCGCTTCAGCATGGAAGGCTAAATTTTGTTTTTGGAAAAGACGGGTTAAACGAGTTTTATACTTGTGGATTTGGCGTACAATCTTATCAACAACTAAATCAATTGCTGCGTACATATCAGGGTTCTTGTCCACTGCACGGAGGACAATACCTTCTACAAAGACTGTAACTTCTACAGTTTTAAGATCTTTATTAGTAGATAGGAGAACCTGAGCATCAAGTTCTTCATCAAAATAACGGCTTAATTTGTCCAAGCGTTTTTCTGCATAATCGCGAAGAGCACCAGTAACTTCTAAATTTTTACCGCGAACTGTCAATTTCATAGTAAACGTCCTTTCTATACAATATGTGGAATATGTCTATCCCTTTCTTGTTTATATAATTCCACATAAGCATCTGAAAGTCCTCTTTTTTGATAAAAAATTTTAAGAGTTAGTTAACCTCTATTACGTTTTTTCAAGGCCATAAAGTCTACGAATTTCTTACAAAATTTGACATGTAAAAGGGACCTAAGAAGATACATCTTCTTAGGTCCCTCATTTTAATGCGCATATACGATTTACAAGTAGGAATTAGTCTCTTATAGAATTTTAGACAAGAAGGATTTTAAGCGTTCATTTTTAGGATGATCGAACACTTCTTCTGGTGTCCCCTCTTCTTGGATTTGACCATCATCGACAAAGACAACCCGGGAGGCCACTTCACGGGCAAAGCCCATTTCATGTGTTACTACAACCATAGTCATACCGTCTTTAGCTAAGGCCTTCATAACATCTAGTACTTCGTGAACCATTTCAGGGTCCAAAGCAGATGTCGGTTCGTCGAAGAGAAGGGCTTTTGGTTTCATAGCCAGGGCACGGGCAATGGCAACCCGTTGTTGTTGTCCACCGGACAAGTTATCAGGATAGGCTTCAGCCTTATCCGCCAAGCCTACCCGTTCTAAGAGTTGTAAGGCGATTTTTTTCGCTTCTTTCTTATCGGTCTTTCTAACCTTTTCTTGTGCCAGCGTCAGATTCTTAAGAACAGACATATGTGGGAAGAGGTTGAAGCGTTGGAAGACCATGCCCAATTCTGTACGAACCTTAGAGAGATTGTCCTTATTGGCCAAGTCCAAACCATCTACGACAACCTTACCAGATGTAGGCACCTCCAAGTAATTCATACAACGGAGAACCGTAGATTTACCAGACCCAGACGGGCCGATAATTACCACCACTTCTCCAGGCGTTACATGAAGATCAATACCTTTGAGTACTTCGTTTTTTCCAAAGCTTTTATGTACATCTTGTAATTGAATCATTTGATATCATATTTCCTTTCAAGATAAGCGATGAAGTAGGAAATGACTTGGGTCATAACCAAGTAAATAATGGCAACAGCAGTCCAAATCTCTGCAGACGCATAGGTCTTAGCGATAATCAATTGACCGCGACGCATCAATTCTTCAAAGCCAATAACGGAAACCAAGGAGGAGTCCTTAAGCATAGCAATGAATTCATTACCCAGTGGCGGAATGATAGCCTTCAAGGCTTGTGGCATGACGATATAACGCATAGTTTGTGCCCAGGAAAGGCCCAAAGACAAGCCTGCTTCCATTTGCCCCTTGTTGATGGATTGAATACCAGCCCGGAAGATTTCGGACATATAGGCACCAGAGTTGAGGGAACAAGCGGTAACAGCGGCAATAAATGGATCAATCCGTTGACCTATAATTTGTGGTAAGGCAAAGTAAATCAGGAAGATTTGCACCAACATTGGAGTCCCCCGCACCACATCAACGTAGATGCGAACCAACCAACGCAAAGGTTTAAAGCTAGATAGGTTGGCAATAGAGGCCAACATACCAATAATAAAACCGGCCGCTACGGAGAAAGCGGTAATTTTGATAGTAACTAGGGCACCCTGTAATAAGAGGGGCAAGTTATCAACAATCAAAGACCAATTAAAACCCATATCATACTCCTAGTCTACTCATAAGGATTCAAACTTAAGAGAGCTCAAACAAAAACTTCAATTCCTTATATCTATTAATTCTTTATTTATTATAATTGTATTAATATGCAAAGTCAACGAAAATAAACTCCCTCAAGAGGGAGTTTATAAGTCGCTTAATTAAAGTTTACAGTCTCTGGCATATCTTTAGGCGCTGGTTGATTAAACCATTTTTCATAAAGCTTATCAAAAGTTCCATCCGCCTTCATATCAGCTAGGACCTTATTGATATCCGCTTGCAAGGCCTTGTTATTTTTATTCATAGCCATGCCCAAGTATTCCTTGGTATTTGGATATGGAATGAAGTGAATATGTTGGTCTTGATGAATCTTAGAATAATATTGAGCCACAGGAAGGTCAATAATAACTGCATCGGCCCCCTTATTATTTAGTTCTAACAGGGCCTCATTGGAGTGATCAAACTTCTTAACCGTAGTCCCTTCCAATTTATCAGCTAAGTCCGCACCAGTCGTTCCCAATTGAACCGCTAGTGTTTTTCCCTTTAAGTCGTCCAAGCCGGTAATGTTGGTACCATCCTTAAATACGACCGCCAAAGCATTTTCATAATAAGGAGAAGAGAAGAGAACATTTTCAGACCGTGCCTTTGTAATGGTCATACCGGAAACAGCTACATCAATGTCGTGGGAGTTGAGGGCTGGGATCAAGGCATCAAAGGAAACATTCTTCAATTCCACATCCTTATTGAGCCGTTTCCCAACTTCCCGGATAAGTTCAATATCAAAGCCATCATAGTCAGTCGTTTTTTCATTCTTAAATTCAAACGGTACGAAGGTGGCATTGGTACCTACCACAATTTTTTTATCATCTTGGGTGGATGATGTGGATCCGCAGCCGGTAAAGATACCCGCTGCCAAGACTGCAATAGCACCTGCAGCTAACAGTTTTTTTAAGGTCTTAGATACTTTCATAACATGACTCCTTATTAATAACGTATAAGTATGTATACACATTCTTGATTCACAAGTCTTATTTGATATTCTCGATTACAAGATTTTATGCATATATATGAGTAACTACGAATTAATAATACTTAATTTTTACAAATCAGTCAATACTATTTTGTAAAATTATGCATTTAAAGATATTTTTATGCATTTTCATTTATTCTTATATTCAAATTACATCTATAAAACATAAATTATGTACAAGATTTATCCATCTCATAGGGCCAATGACAAGTTGTACCTTAGAAGGCATAAAAAAAGCACACGACAAGATTGTCGTGCGCAACGGCTGACCTGGTTTTTGCCCCCACACTCGCCTGCTGGACATTTCGCTCCTAGCCAATGGCCCCCACTACTCAGCCTCTCGGTCTCCCGGCAGGTCTTACATCTAAGATGCACCATGATCACATTTCAATGAAATGCTTACGTGGATCGCTTTGCCTGCATCTGGCATCGACTTTCAACCACAGACCCGTTATGAGCATTATATATATATACCTTTTATTTGTCTATAAAGGGTTACTATAAAAAAACCTAAGCAAATTAGCTTAATCAAGTGTTATAAAAAATTTTAAAAATCTAATTTCCATAAAATCTCCATAGAATTTTTCTATAATTAATTCATTAATTTATATCTAATTTATGTTATACCATATCTAGTATATGTCTATAAAACCATCTACTAGGCTCTTTCTGACCATCTAAGATTTGTTATAGCAAATAGGAATAGAAAAAATTAATTTCACCCTTGATTTTCCTGTACAAAAATTTTACTTGACTCACAAGTCCCATTCCTAATGCTTTCTTCATTTGTCAAGTTATTTTATGTATGCGTTTTTGTAATAAGACTATCCATTCCTATCATGTCAAGATACAAATGAAACTTTCTTTGTTGTATAATAACAACACTTGATAAATGAACGCCAAAAATAAGGTTCCTACAGGAGTGTGTTTGTAGGATACAGAATCTTATCTAGAAGGGATATATTAGTATGTACATGTTGTCGTTAATGCAGCCATCAGGGCTCTACGAATTGGAAAAAGATAGCTTAGAAGCTGTCAGCGCCCAACTCTTGCAAATGCTACAAATGAAAAACTATCATTTATATACTCATAGCTTACAGGTTGCCAACTATGCTGTATCCATTGCTGCTAAGTTAGGACTTCCCCTCAATGAAATTGAGCAAATCCGACATGCAGCCTTCTTGCATGATTTAGGGCTCTTGACCATTCCTAATGCGGTCTTGCAAAAGGTTCCCTACCTTAACCGCCAAGAGTTATCCAAATATAAGCAAGCACCGGCCAATGGGGCTAATATGATTGAAAACTATCCTTGTTGTCAACAAATTCTCCCTTATATTCGTTACCATCATGAACGTTGGGATGGGACCGGTTATCCAAAACATTTACGGGGTGCTAACATTCCTCTAGGTGCTCGCATCATCGCTGTGGCTGACTACTACGATACCATTATTAACCCATCCACTGAATCCTGGGCTAAATCCAAAAAAGATGCTAAGCAAGAGCTCTTCTCCGCCTCTGGTATCCTCTTTGATCCTGATGTGGTTAAGGCTTTCATTGATGTATTAGGTTAACTAAACCCTTACAAAGATTCCCCTAAACCAAATAGCGCCCCTTGACTCATGAGTCAAGGGGCGCTATTTATATATACATTCTATTATCGAGTTCCTGAAGCTAGGGTCAGGCCATATATAGCTTTTGCTCCAGCCTGACGCAAGATATGAGCAGCCGCTACTAAGGTAGCCCCTGTAGTATATATATCGTCTACCAAGAGTATATCTTTGCCCTCAAGGGCTGAGAGGTACTCTTTTTTTATATTGAAAAGCTTATCCACATGGCGCTTTCGCTCTAGATGAGACATATGCCACATATCTCCCTGACTCGTCTCCTTAGTCAAAGCATCAAGCCATTGCCAATGATAGTAATCAGCCTTATCTTGAACCCACTCTTTAAAGAAAAGATCTACCTGATTATAACCCCTCACCTGTCTCTTAGCTTGGCTAATGGGAATAGGCAAAACAAGATTGATAGGTGGTAGACAATGAGTTTGATCAAAGGCAGACAAAAGTGGTTTAACACAGGCAGCTTGGCTAGATTTATCATTGAATTTAACGTCGTGAATCAGGGATCTGAGACCACCTTGGTACCGTCCTAGAATCCAAAGTCCATCCAAACCTTCTAGCTGATCCGCCTGTAGAAACCGGATATCCAACACCTTATCTAGGCAGCTTGGGCACCAGGCCCCCTGCTCCTTGACAGGCCGACCACAATGGGGGCAAGTAGGCGGATATAGAAAATCTAAAAGCCATCCAATCAATCAACACATCTCCCTTGTATGCGCTCCTTAAAGAGGGTATACGTGCTATCTCTATTGACGTGAGAAACAGCTCGTTTAATAGCACTTTCAGTACCAATAATGATAACTTTGCGACGGGCCCTAGTCACAGCTGTATAGAGGAGGTTCCGTTGAAGCATAATCCCGTAGTTAGGTATAAAGGGGATAATCACTGTCCCATACTCTGACCCTTGCGCCTTATGCACGGTAATGGCATAAGCGGGCATGATGGTATGAATGTCATCCAAGGACAAGCGTATGTCCTTATGGACAAAGCGAATTAAGACATCTGTCTTGGATATGGCATAAATACAACCGATTTCCCCATTAAAGACATCTAATTCATAGTTGTTAGTGGCTTGGATAACCTTATCCCCCACCCGGTAAGTGATGCCATTAGCTCTAACTTCCCCCTTGTGACCTGCTGGCGGATTGACAACCTCCTGAACGAACTTGGATATAGAAAGGCTACCTGCATCGCCTCTTCGCATAGGAGAGATAATTTGCATATCCAATTCATCATCCAAGTCCTCTTTTTCATGCTTATAGGTCTCGGTGATAGCCTTCATCATAGAGGCCATAGACGTAACAGGAATGAATACAAATTCATCAGACCCTGTAAGATCTGGCATATTTCCCTGATTGATGGCATAAGCATTGGATATAATCGCATTACCCGAATCCTGCCGATAGATTTGGTTGAGTCGACTAAAAGGCACACATTCTGATTCCAAGAGGTCCTTGAGAACAAAGCCTGCACCGATAGGCGGCAGTTGATCAACGTCTCCTACAATGACCACATGGCAGTTCTCTGGAATAGCCCTTAAGAGTGAATGATAGAGGCGAATATTGAGCATGGAGGCTTCATCGATGATGACCACATCGGCCTCCAAGGGATCTTCCTCATTTTTTTGAAAGTCATACGAATCAGATCCCTGGACAGGCATCAAGAGCCTATGAATGGTGGTTGCTTCATAGTCCGTAGCCTCCGTCAACCGTTTAGCAGCTCGCCCCGTTGGAGCACACAGGAGGATACGACTGAGCCCCCCCAACTGAAAGCCTTCTACCAAGGCTTTGATAATGGTGGTCTTCCCCGTACCAGGTCCTCCAGTAATGAGGGCCAAGGATTGGGTCAGCGCCAAATCAATGGCCTCCTTCTGAACATCCCCTAAGCGAATCCCTTGCGTGTCTTCAAAGGTCCCTAAGAATCGTTCCATATCGAGGTTAACTGGGTCTTCCCGCCCTAAAAAGGCCAGGGTTTTCTGCGCTGATTCCATCTCAGCTATATAGAGATTAGGTGGATATACATAGAGGATTCCCTCTTGATCAACCGAATAGAGCTGTCCTATATTGATGCATTCTTCTATATAATCTGCTATAGGGTCAGCTATGTCCCCTAAGAGGTTAACCCCAGCCCCAATCAATTGGTCTACGGGCAGGCAGGTATGGCCCCTATCCTCAATATGGTTAAGAAGCCAGGAAATCCCCGCTTCTAAGCGCCGTTGATCATCCGCTTCAATCCCTATATGCTTGGCTAGGGTATCGGCCACGGAAAAGTTAACCCCCTCAGCAACCTGTAACAGGGCATAGGGATTATGGGTCATCACATCCACAGAAGCAGCCCCATAATACTGGTAAACAGCCTTACTCCACTTAGCAGAAATACCATGGTCTTCAAAGAAGTGGTTAAGGTCAGATAAGATGCCTTCCCCTAAAAGGGTGTTAAAGAGCTCCTCCTTAACCCCCTGCCTCAAACCCGGCACCTCTTTGATGGCTTCTGGTCGGTCAGATCGCAAGAGATCTAACAATTCTAAGCCAAAGTAGTCAAGAATTTTTTCAATAGACCGATCGCCTAGACCTTTAACGCCCAAATTGGCCAAGTATAAGCGGGCAGCACCCATATTATCAGGCTTGAGTTTTTCCATAGAGGACACATTGAACTGATACCCATACTTTTCGTGTTCTACAAAATGCCCCTTAAGTTCTAGGTCCTCCCCTTCTTTAGGCCCTTCCATTCGAGCTGTACAAGTTATGTATTCATCATTGTAATCTTTAATAACAAACACGCAGTAGGTATTCTGCGTGTTTGAATAAATCGTGCGGTATACAAAACCACGAATGACTTCCATTATTTCTCCGCTTTTGGCAAGGCTTCAACAATTGCTTGAACAGTATCGGAAACGCTAGATTCGTTAGCGATTTTAATATTACAAACCCTTTCATAGATAGGGTAGCGTTCTTCGTAAACCCGGAAGATATATTCGATGGATTCCTTAACCAATGGACGAATTTCCAAATCCAAATCTTCCAAGATAGATTGTACACCGCGGTGAACAAAGACGATAATACCGTTATTCTTCATGAGAGTTACCGTTTCATCAGACATAACCGTACCACCACCGGTAGCGATGACAGATGGTTTTTGTCGCAAAATTTCACCAATCGCATCATACTCGAATTGGCGGAATTTATCCTCTCCATCATAGATGATAATATTTTGGATGGTCTTCCCCGTCTTCTTCTGAATCTCTTCATCTACATCGTGGAAGTCCATGCCTAAACGTTCCGCCAAGGCACGACCTACAGTGGTCTTACCAGCCCCTGGCATACCGATAATGAAGATATGTTGCTGCATATGGTTACGGATGAAAGAATTAGAAATTTCTACCGCTTCTTCCATAAAGTTTTTTACATAAGGCCGCAACTTATCATCTTCCGTCACTTGCTCAGCAGAAGCGATAATAGCTGCATTACGAAGTTCATCTATAATAGGCAGCTTGTTATCCGACTTGTATTGGGCTACCGTCCGCAAGGCATTCAGCCGTTTTGCATAGGTGTCAGCCAATATCACATCATATTGATCAATTTTTTTATAAATCTCTTTAATATCCATACTTACCTCGTTAGGCCGGCCAATATCTGACGAGCTTGATCTTGGTCCTTGTCCATTTGTTCAATTAATTGGTCTAGGTTAGAGAACTTAACCTCTCCCCGAATATAGGCAATGAATTCCACCTTAACATCTTGGCCGTATACGTCTTGATCAAAATCAAAAACATGTACTTCGCAACGATGGTATTGGTTAGTAAATGTTGGGTTATCCCCTACATTACCAACACCGCCATACCAAGTTTGACCAATGCGGACGCGATTTGCATATACCCCGTCAGGCGGTGTTACCAGCCCCTCCGGTATGAGAAGATTTAGGGTTGGAAATCCTAGAGTCCGTCCCCGCTGGTCCCCCTTAATGACGGTTCCCGAAAAGGAGAAGGGGCGCCCCAGCATAGACTGAACCTCTTCAAAGTCACCCGCTTCTACAGCCTTACGTATAAGGGTAGAAGAAATGGGTTGTTGACCATTAGGGCATAAAAGCAAAGGCTGAACACTGACAAAGTAGCCCTTATCCTTAGCCCAGGCCCCTAAAAACTCAGGTGTTCCCTGCCCTTTTGCGCCAAAGGAAAAGTTTTCCCCCATCACAAAGCCCGCAACAGAAAGCCCCTCTGTCAAATCGATTAAAAAGTCCTGCGCGCCTATAGCTAAGGTTTCTTGGGAAACTGGCAACTCAAAAATATAATCTACGCCTAGGGCAGCCACTACCTCTTCCATATCCCTTCTGGGAAGAATGATCTTAGGTTGCTTATGAGGGGCTAGTACGGACAAGGGATGGGCGTCAAAGGTAAAAACCACCGTGACCGCATTCATCTTCTTAGCTTGCTCTACGGCTGCACCAATGACCGCTTGATGTCCTTTATGTATGCCATCAAAAGTTCCCAAAGCATATACAATTGTCTGCTTAATTGTGTGTAATTCCTCAAAGGAATGTAAAACTCTCATAAGAATAGATTTTTCTCCACTTTAATGGATCTGTGATCCCGTTTTACGAGCCCCATAAATCCACGAGGTCCGTATACGCGATAGATCTGACCCACCTGGGTCTCTAAGAAGCCCTCTTTAGGGGACAGCTTTTTCCCCTGTGTAAGGGCTAGTTCTTGCTGGTCATTGACAAGCAACTTAGGCAAGTGACTAATGGCTAGATCAGCAGGTTGTAAAAGGCTAGGTCCATCAACCATGATTTCTTCCGCCATGAAGGACTCATTAATAGAAAAAGGACCTACCTGAGTCCGGCAAAGCTGGGTCATAGTTCCCGGCACACCTAAGGCCAAGCAAATATCACGCAAGAGGGACCGAATATAGGTTCCCCCTGACACAGTGGCCTTAATAGTAAAGAAAGGATACGCATAGGCCAATATCTCTAGCTGTATCACTTCAATCATCCGCGATGGGAGTGTCACAGGAATGCCTTCCCGAGCATACTCATAAGCCCGCTTACCATTAATTTTAATAGCTGAATAGATAGAGGGCACCTGTTTTTGAAGTCCGAGAAAACCACCTATGACCTGTCGAAGGTCTTCCATGGTGATGTGCTTAGGGTCTTTATAGGCCTTCTTAGCCATCAAAGAATGGATAGCCATAGCAGCTTCTTCTGGAAGGACTACAGGATTACCGGAGGCGTCCTCCGTATCCGTAAAGGTGCCCAAACGACACTCAGCCACATAGGTCTTAGCAAAGTCCCCTGTATATTCAATGAGACGGGTAGCCTTACCCAGAAAGATTGGCAGGACTCCATAGGCCATAGGATCTAAGGTCCCTGAGTGACCTATCCGTTTTTCTTTAAAGAGTCGGCGACAAATTCCTACTGCATCATGTGAGGTAATGCCCGGTGGTTTTAAGAAGGAAATGACCCCGTCCATTTACATGACCTCCAAAAGACGGCGCTTAGCCTCTTCTATATCTCCATCGATGGTGAGACCAGCAGCCCTAATATGGCCACCACCACCAAATTGTTGGGCAATGGCATTCACATCAGACTTTTTAGACCTTAGACTGACCCGTGTTCGATTAGGAGATTCCCCTTTGAGGAAAATGGCAATATCTACGGTATCTACATTGCGGATGAGTTCCACAAACCCATCCGTATCATCGCCCAATTGGTCCATGGCATAAGTATCTAGTTCAATAGAGACAATGGTATTGTTCTTATAAAAGGCTATAGTTTGCATAGCCCGCTTAGTCATCTCGAGGCGGAGAGCAGAGGTTGCTTCAATTCGCTCGGATATAGCCTGCGGTTTAGCTCCTGCTTTTACACAGAGAGCCGCCATTTCCAGGGTATGAACCCCAGTGTTAGAAAATTTAAAGAAACCGCAGTCCGTAGCAATACCCATGTAAAGGGCATTGGCCATACTTTCAGTAATCGGCCAAGCCCAATCATGGCACATATCTGCCACGATTTCACAGGTCGCTGCAAAATCAGCCCGCAAGTACAGGCCATCCGCAAATTCACTATTAGAAATATGGTGGTCTATATTAAAAATAGGTGCACTAAAGAGTGCACCTACCCGACCAATTCTTTCAAATGTACTCGCATCCAATACGAGTAACATATCCGGTGTGAAATTGTGGCATTGGTCTACTGATACGATGCGGTCGCCATAAGGGAGGCTAGCAAACTTTTTAGGAATAGTATCGTCCACAACCATACGGACGTCCTTACCTTGACTGGTTAAAGCCTCATACATCGCTAAGAGGGAGCCCATAGCATCACCGTCCGGTCTTACATGAACGGTGATGGCAATAGACTCAGCAGATGCTAGAGCTTCTTTTAGCTGCTCTTTACTTATCTTGCTCATCGTTTATTTCTTTCTCAGTGGATGTAGGTCCTTGGTGAATTTCATTGATCAAGGATTCAATGTGCATGGAGTAATCCAAGCTGGTATCCTTATCAAAATCAATTTCAGGTACATGGCGGAGGTTCAAAATCTTGCCCAACTCGGACCGGACATGGCCCCGTGCATGTTTAAGTGCCTGAAGGGTATCTGCCTTTTCCTTATCGGATCCAAACAAGGACACGTAAATTTTAGCCTGGCGAAGGTCCCCTGTCACCTCTACATCAGTTACAGTGGTAAAGCCGATACGGGGATCTTTCATGCCCCGCATCAACATTTGACTCACTTCTTGTTTAATAAATTCTTGTAATTTTCTTACCCGTACATCGCTCATAGTGGCCTCCTATAATTGAGGTGCGATTTCTTCCATAGTGTAGGCTTCAATGATGTCGCCTTCCTTGATATCGCGATAGCCTTCAAGGGAAATACCACATTCAAAGGATTGCTTAACTTCCTTAACTTCATCCTTGAAGCGGCGGAGGGAGTCAACCTTACCTTCGAATACAACGATACCATCCCGAATCAAACGAATGTCAGAAGTATTCGTAATCACACCTTCTTGTACGTAAGAACCGGCAACGATAGCTTTAGGTGTAGAAATAACCTGACGTACTTCTGCACGACCTTGGATAACTTCCTTGAATTCAGGTGTCAACATACCACGCATAGCGGATTCTACATCGTTAATAGCATCGTAGATAACCCGATAGGTACGAAGGTCAACCTTCTCTTTCTCAGCAGCCTTACGAACAGCGGCATCAGGACGTACGTTGAAGCCCATGATGATTGCATTAGATGCGGATGCCAACATAACGTCGGATTCGTTGATAGCCCCTACCGCAGCATGGACGATAACGATACGCACTTCAGGGTTTTTAATCGCTTCCAAGGATTGGCGGAGTGCTTCCACAGACCCTTGTACGTCCGCTTTGATGATGATGTTGAGATCCTTGAGTTCCCCTTCTTGGATTTGGTTGAAGATATCGTCCAAGGTAACCTTAGATTTGTTTTTAAGTTCTTCAATCCGCGCCTTAGCAATCCGTTTTTCCGCAACGGAACGTGCTTGGGAATCATCAACAGAATCAATGATTTCACCGGCTTGCGGAACATCATTGAAACCTAGAATTTCGACCGGCATGGATGGACGTGCCACCTTAACCGCTTCACCTCGTTCATTGGTCATAGCACGAACCTTACCATAGGCAGTACCAGCCAAGACGGAGTCACCAATACGAAGGGAGCCTTTTTGTACCAACATGGTACATACTGGACCACGACCCTTATCCAATTGGGCTTCGATAACGACACCTTGCGCCCGACGATTAGGGTTAGCTTTGAGTTCCATCACCTCTGCTACCAAGAGAATGTTTTCGATCAACTCGGAAATCCCTTGATGCTTCTTAGCAGATACAGGAACCATGATGGTATCCCCACCCCATTCTTCTGGCACTAAACCATGTTCGGTCAATTGTTGCTTAACATGATCAGGGTTGGCACCTGGTTTATCCATCTTATTAATGGCTACTATGATTGGTACATCTGCAGATTTAGCATGGTTAATGGCTTCAATGGTTTGCGGCATAACACCATCATCAGCAGCGACAACAAGAACCGCAATATCTGTAGATTGGGCACCACGCAAACGCATAGCCGTAAAAGCTTCATGGCCCGGTGTATCGAGGAAGGTAATTTTATTGCCTTCATAGCGGATTTGGTAAGCCCCTATATGTTGGGTAATACCACCTGCTTCGCCAGCGGTAACATTAGTTTTACGAATCACATCCAAGAGGGATGTTTTACCATGGTCAACATGGCCCATGATGGTAACAACTGGTGGACGTGGTTGTAAACTTTCAGGAGCATCAACGATGTCTTCAATTTCTGTCGCATCCGCTTCTGGCTCCACTTCCTTAACGGTAACACCGAAGTCTTCCGCCACAATGGTCATGGTTTCTACATCGATTTCTTGGTTGATTGTAGCCATAACACCTAATAGCATTAATTTCTTGATAATTTCAGACGTTGGGCGGCCCATCTTTTCAGCAAACTCGCCTACTGTTAAGGATCCGGACAATTCAATTTCCGTAGCAATAGCAGCCTCTGCGCGACGACGTTCTTCTTCTTTTTGTTGAACGTATTGTTCATTACGGTGCTTAACGCGATCCTTTTTCTTCTTCATGGAAGAAGCCACGAGGGATTGAGGACGATTCCCGCCTTTGTTTTTATTTTTATTCTTTTTATTCTTGCGATCGTTGTTCCGATCGTTACTGCGATTATCATTACGGTCATTACGAGTATCATTACGATCGTTACGACCTTTATCATTACGGCCATCATTGCGGTTATCATGACGGTCATTATTCCGATTATCCTTACGATCGTTATGACGAGATTCATGACGATGGTCTTGATTACCTTGGCCACCTTTTTTATGACCCTCTTGCTTAGCCACTGGCGCAACCTTAGTATCTTTCACTTGTGGCGCAGCCTTAGCTTCTTTAACTTGTGGCGCAGCCTTAGTTTCTTTAGCTTGTGGAGCAACTTTGCTTTCTTTAACTTGTGGAGCAACCTTAGTTTCTACCACTTTAGAGGCTACTTTTGCTGGCTTATGAGCATTCACTTGCCCATCTTTTTCCGAGCGATTAGCTGCAGCCATTTGATTGTGCCGTTGTTCGTTGCGATGTTTACGGTAGTCAGAACCAGCGCTATGTTTGTGGGCTACTTTAGACTCTGTCTTAGGTGTCTCTTTTACGGATCCTGCAGTGGCTGTCACCTTAGGTGCTTGACCCTTATTAAAAGCAGCTTTCACCACTTCATACCCCTTCTCATCAACGGAACTCACCGCTGCTTTAGCAGGGATATTATGCTGTTGCAATACGGTCATCACTTCCTTGGATGTGACGCCTAGTTCTTTTGCGATTTCATGAACACGTTTTTTGGACATCAAATTCCCCCTTAATCTTCCTTATCGATCATATCAATCATCGATTGACTAAAACCTTGATCTTGTATAGCTATTACGACACGTAATTCTTTTCCAATGGCATGTCCCAAGGATTCCTTATTCGCCACAATGCGAAGGGGAACATGGTGAACATCAGCCAAATGTCTGTATTTCTTTTCATTATTAGGACCCGCATCTGCGGCCAGGAGAAGGAGCTTAACACTCTTGCTCTTAAGGGCTTTCTCTACGATAAAATCCCCAGATACCACCTTGCCAGCCCGTTGGGCTAGACCCAGTAAATTCATGACCTTACTCATGACTCAACTCCGTCCGTAGCGCTTCATATATTTCCTTGGACACAGGTCCTCTAAAAGACCGTTCCAACTTCCGCCCCTTATAGGCTGCCTCCAAGCAATCTAGTTTAGGGCATATATAAGCACCTCGGCCTGGCGCTTTCCCCGTAGGGTCAATGTGAATCTGACCCTCTGCATTCATAGCTATGCGGAGCAAGTCTTTTTTTACGAAGGGCTGCCCACAGCCTACGCAGGTCCGCATGGGTTGCGCTTTAGTCTTCATAGCACTCTCCTAACCAAGAGAAGCGATGATATCGCCATCAAATCCTTCTTCTTTCGCTTGGGATTCAGACTTAATATCGATCTTCCAGTTGGTCAATTTGGCTGCTAACCGTGCATTCTGACCAGCTTTGCCGATAGCCAAGGACAATTGATAGTCTGGAACGACAACGCGGGAAGTCTTGTCTTCTTCGTTTACCTCTACGGATACGACCTTAGCTGGACTCAAAGAATTAGCAATATATTCTGCTGGATTTTCAGACCACTTAACGATATCAATTTTTTCATCATGCAATTCATCCACAATCGTTTGTACCCGTTGACCGCGAGGGCCTACACAAGCACCAACAGCATCGATATTTTCATCGCGGGAGTATACGGCAATTTTGGACCGTGCCCCTGGTTCACGGGCAACAGACTTGAGCTCTACAGTTCCTTCATAGATTTCAGGCACTTCCAATTCAAAGAGCCGCTTTAAGAGGCCTGGATGGGTACGAGAAATCATAATTTGTGGGCCCCGTGTAGTCTTTTTAACTTCCACGATATAGCATTTGATACGATCCCCTTCATGGTAGCTTTCGCTTTCAATTTGCTCACTAGCCGGCAAAATAGCTTCTGTCTTACCCAAGTCGATGAAGACATTACGGCCATCTACACGGGTAATAATGCCGGTTACGATATCCCCTGCCCGTTCGGAGAATTCATCATATACCACAGACCGTTCTGCTTCCTTAAGGGATTGGATGAGCATTTGTTTAGCTGCTTGTGCTGCAGAGCGACCAAAGTTTTTAGGGGTTACATCGATCTCAACGGTATCGCCAACTTCGTAGTTTTTGTGGATCTTTTGCGCATCCTCCAAGGAGATTTCCAATTCTGGATCCTCTACTAGGTCCACAACTGTTTTCTTAGCAAATACGGTAAAAGCTCCCGTTTCACGGTTGATTTCTACACGTGCTTCCGGATTAGCCCGCTCTTCCTTTTTATAGGCTTGAACCAAGGCATCTTCCAAGGATGTGAAGATAAGTTCTGGGGCAAAACCTTTTTCTTTAGTCAATACAGCAACTGCTTGAATTAATTCTTGACTCACTATTAGTCCTCCAAGATGATTTAAAAATCTAAATGCAAACGAATTTGCGCTATACTACTTCTTTCAAAAGTAATAAGGCTGTCATCCACCAAGATATCGATAGTCTTATCTGTGAAGCCCTTGAGTTGGCCTGTATATTGTTTGGATCCTTCCAGGGGTTTAAACAATTGTATATCCACATCTCGACCATTGTATCGGATAAAGTCCTTATCCTTTTTCAAAGCCCGATCCAAACCAGGAGAAGATACTTCTAACATATAGTTATCTGTAATAGGATCCTCCTCATCCAATTTCTGGCTTAATTGTTGGCTGACCATTTGGCAGTCATCCAAGTCGATGCCTCCCGGCTTATCCAAGTAAACCCGAAGATACCAGTCTCGTTCACGAACATATTCGACGTCAACTAGTTCCATATCAGTGTCGGCTATAATAGCTTCCACGATAGTCGATACGAGTTCTTCAACAGCGTCTCTTTTCACAGTCTTCGCCTCCTTATTTTCTTCTATTATAAAGGAAAGAGTGAGCCAAAGCCCACTCTTTTAAAAAGCTAGTATAAAAGTTCAACTACAGTATAGCATAGTCCCTTATTTTATGCAATTGTAGACCTACAATTCAACGTCTTCATCTCTACTTCCTAGAGGCGAGATTCTAACGCTTCCAAGATAGGAACTAATTGTTCCTTAAGGGCCGCTTCAAGACCCTCTATATTGCTAGCATCCAGATCATGGTTAATCTCCGGATAGTTATGAATCCGTAACTCTGCAAAAAATTCTCGGCGTAGCATATTAAAGAAGAGGAGAAGACCGGACCGATCATCCATCTTCCTATACTCACCAATAATATAAGACCCATTAATCATACGAACCCCATGCTTAGGATCTATATCCCTCACAAAGCCACAGACTTCTTCTGGCATGACCTGCGAAAAATCCCAGTCCGCAATTCCTGCGTCCTTATATTCCAAGCAGAAGTTCTGGCTTGGTTCCACCAAAAGTCGGGTCAGTTCTTGAACTGCTCGCTCTTTTAAGCAGGCCCAAAATTCATCAAAATTATCGCGCCCAAAGGTGATATCTACAAATTCAAATAAGGGCATGGTGATGCGAACTGTATAATCCTGAACTTCCTGGTCATACACTGCATCCCATCGCCAACCTAAATCATTTTCATAATGAAAATAACGAACCAGGTTGGCCTCCTGGTCAAGTTCTTTATCCACTGCAAGGCGAAAGGCACCCACTCTTTCCGGCAACCAGGAATAATCTAGGTGACGAGCCGCCTCAAGGATGGTTTCCATAGAGTTCCTCATACTTTCTTTCGTAGTCTAATACATGTTCAACATAATTGCGTGTTTCTGGAAAAGGGATGGCTGATGGATCATTAAAATCATACCCCCAACCCTTGTCTTCCATCCACTGATCTACATGACCGTGACCAGCATTATAGGCAGCTAATGCTAAAATTTCATTCCCATGATATTCCTTCAAGAGATAGCCTATATACCAAGAGCCTAGTCGTATATTGGTTTCTGGATGACTTAAGTGGTCGTCCGTCAGATCCTCCATATCCAATTTTTCGCCAATCCAGTGGGCTGTATCCGGCATGAGTTGCATAAGCCCTAGAGCCCCTCGCCCAGACTGAGCATCTTCTTGGTACTTAGACTCTTGAAGAATAATGGCATGTATAAGAGCTGGAGACACATCCTGATCGCCAGCAGCCCTTGCTATGAGACGATCATGGGTGTGAGGATAGGCCCAGGCCCGTGCCAGGTACGGCTGACCATACTGCCAGTAATAGCAACCTAGAATGATAGCCAACCAAGCAAAATAGGTGTTTACTTTCACTACACTACCTCATGAATTTAATGGATTATCAATTAAATGAGCAACCTAGCGGCTAAAGAGGTGCTTTTTCTTATCCCAAAATGCCTCTAAGGTCTTATCTAAGGCTTCCTGATTACCACTATTGTCGATAATTTCTTGGGCGTAAGCCTTCTTATCTTCCAAGTTCATTTGAGCCCCTATACGAGCTTTGGCTTGGGACTCATCAAAATTATTGCGAGCCATAAGGCGCTCTAGTTGAGACTTAGGATCTACATAGACCAACCAAACTTCATCCATGTCCTTATAATAATCATGTTCAATCAAGAGGGGCACATCAAAGATACAAGCTTTAGCGCCAGCCTTTTCAAACTGGTCCGCCGCCTCTTGAAAGGCCTGACTTAAGTACTTCTTAAAGATGCTATTGAGGATTGCTAGCTTATCCTTATCTTGAAAGACTATATCCCCCAAGGCCCGGCGATTAAGCGTCCCGTCCGGCAAAATAACGCTAGGACCAAAGGCCTTTTTCAACTCATCTAAGGCTGGTTTACCAGGCTCAACAATTTCTCGTGCCACCACATCAGCATCCACATAAGCTATGTCATGATTCTTAAACCAATTCAAAACAGTCGATTTACCACTAGCAATACCGCCAGTTAACCCAATCTTATACATAGAATCTCCTCTATCAGAACCCCTACTTAACGAGAGCCCAGTCCTTGGCCGCGTTCACATCGACAACTAAAGGCACAGATAGGCTAACAACGCCTTCCATAACCTCCCGCAAGAGACCTTCCACCGCTTCTTTTTCAGATGCCACCACCTCTAGCAGCAACTCATCGTGTACCTGAAGCAGCATGCGGGATTGATAGCCCTCAGCTTCCAAGCGAGTTTCAACCTGATTCATAGCCAATTTAATAATATCTGCAGCAGATCCTTGAATAGGAGTATTCATAGCCATCCGCTCCGCAAAAGACCGGCGGTTAAAGTTACGGTTATTGATATCATCCAAGACGCGAATCCGACCAAACATGGTCATGACCTTGCCTTCTTCATGGGCTTTGGCAATGACTTGGTCCATATAGGCCCGCACCTTAGGATAGCGACTAAAATACAGTTCAATATAATCCTTAGCCGCCTTTCTAGAAATACCTAAATCTCGGGAGAGACCAAAGTCTGAAATGCCGTAGATGATACCAAAGTTAACAGCCTTAGCATGGGACCGCTCCTCACTAGTCACATCCTCAAGCTTTTTACCCAAGACTTCAGCGGCTGTGAATCGATGAATGTCAGCCCCTTCTTGGAAGGCTTTAATAAGAGCTTCATCACCACAGAGGTGGGCCAGAATCCGCAGTTCGATTTGGGAGTAATCGGCCGATACTAGGTAGTCATAGCCTTGACCCGGTAGGAAGAGGGCCCGAATTTGTCGTCCCTTTTCTGTTCGTACAGGGATATTTTGTAGGTTAGGCTCAGAAGAGGACAAACGCCCAGTTGCTGTTACCATTTGGTTAAAGCTAGTGTGAATTCGATGTGTCCGTTCATTGATGAGAAGTCCCAAGCCTTCCACATAGGTGGACAAAAGTTTAGTCACAGACCGATAGGCCAAGATTTTTTCAATAATAGGATGTTCTGGCCGAAGAACCTCTAGAACCTCTGCATCTGTGGAATAACCCGTCTTTGTCTTCTTGACTACAGGAAGACCTAATTTCTCAAATAGAACAAGGCCTAATTGTTTAGGGGAATTAATATTAAAGGTCTCCCCAGCCAAGGAGTAGATCTCCTCTTGTAGTTCCTGAACTTCCGTCTTGAATTGAATACGAGTTGCCGCTAACTTATCAGGATCTATATAGATGCCATTCTTTTCCATAACTAATAGGGTTCGTACAAGGGGCAGTTCCATGTCTGCATAGAGATCCCATAAGTTTTCTGCCCGTAGAGCTTCTTTTGCCGTCTCAGCCATAGCAAAGAGGGCCATAACCATAGAGAGCGATTCTTGCTCCCCTCCTACAGGTCGAATGGACGGCACTTGGAAGC
>CAKPUJ010000008.1:0-40824 GCA_934191645.1 uncultured Veillonella sp.
AGACCGTCTAATGGACTTATTAAAATTTGTGAAGGTTTGTTGGAAATAGTTGTTCCACTTACTGGCTGTTGTGTACCATCACTCATCACTCTACGCATTATTAATGAATTTAAACGATAATGATAATTATCATCTCCTTTAATAGAGATATCATTACCATCTAATGATACGGTGGTCACTCCTTTAGCATATCTAATGCGTTCGCTCACTAGCGTTCGGATATAGCGCCCATCTTCCATAACAACAATCATAGATCGTAGTCTCTCCCCTAATATAAGAGTTTGTCCAATCCATTGACATATTATTCCTATTAATAGGCACACGATCACCATACTTAAAATGATCTCTATCATTATGAAAGCCTTGTTGTTTTACTCTAATTACTTTAGTATAAAAATTCACCAATCATTTCCTTCTTTCGTTGAAAATTAGTTAACTCAGGTATCTCTTTAAAGAGTTAATTTATCTTTATCATCAAACGATAAATAAGTTCTCAAGCTATAAATAGGAGAGAGGTTTTTATATGATGTTACTTGATAAGCAAGAAAAATTTCTCCAAATTTATCTTCTTTCCAAGACGAACTCTCGTAATAAATATCGCTATACCTTGGATCAGTATATTTAAAATTATCAATTAATCCATTTTCATAATATTTAGCCTTTGCCGTTTCTAGCAAAGACACAGACCTATTAATAATCCAATCTCTTTCGTAGCTACTTGATAAGCTTTCAATGCTATGACCATATAAAGAAAGAACTGTTGGCAATAGAATCATAAATATAGATACAGCTAAAAGTATATCCATATAAATGAAACCATTGCTATTACTATTCTTGTTCATTTATATAGCGCCCTTTCCTTATTATTGGTATCCAACGAATACGTCCTGTTTGCACAGCAATAATAATCTGATTAGCATCACCAGTTTTAGTATCTTCTAAAATTAATCTGCTTCTACCATAGGGTCTACCATCAACTAGAAATGAAATAGGTTTACCAATAGACTTACAGATAATTGGGGCTGGCAATTCTACCTCCATTACTTGTTGATTAGGTAAATAATAATTACATAACATTCGATGTTTATATAAATCAATAGATGATGGATAAGCTCTCTCATTTCGATATCCAGTCATAGATATTAACTGTAATTTTTTTATATACCTAACAACACGTTGTGTTTCTCGATCTAATTGAGTGGGACCCCAATTAATATAGGTAATAGTATTTATAGCTAACGTTAAACACATAATTAGTATTCCTACTCCTATCATCCATTCAGCTAATATATATCCGCTAGCATTTTTATAAAAATCACTATTCATATATGTATATTCCTTGAAGCCCCATACTATAAATCAACCAAAAACTAAGCGCAATAAAAGGACCAAAAGCTATATACTCTCCTATATCTTTTCTTAGAGTTTTTAAAACCAAAATATACATAAAAGCCAATAAAAATGATAATGTAATCATTTCATATATTTCCACTGCATTTAGCCAAAGAGATAAACTAGATAACCACTTCCCATCCCCTAATCCAAAACCATTATGACTTAAGTAAGATAGAGAAAATGATAATATCAGAATCAAAATAGCTAATGCGACTCCAACTATTATTGAGTCTCCTCTTAATAATCTATGTAGGAAACCAAATATACATAAGAGAATAGCTCCTTCATCAGGTAAGATAGTAAATTGCTTGTCGATGATTGCGCCTATCAAAAGAAGAGCTATATTAGAAGTAACTAACAAAGCTAGTAAATCATTTTGAATCAGCCATCTAACCCAACAACCGAAACAAATACTTATGGCTAATGTTCCTATAAAGATTATTTTTGTAATATCAGCATTATCAAATAATACTTTGAGAATTATAATGCCCCATATGAAGCAGAAAAGTATATACACTATTTGATCCTTATTGCGCTTTATCAGGGTTCGTCACAACAATTGATTTAGCACCGCTTCCAGTATCTTTGACTTCAATTTTATATTGGCCCCTTTGAGGCGTTTTCACGTCTTCTGCTAAATAACCAGCTTGAACTAACTCTTCTACAGTAGGTGCAACGCTACTAGCATGATCGATCATATATAACTGCGCTGCATTTTTTATTACTCGCATATCAGCGGTTACTTTCCCTTCCTGGGCTTTATCTCCCGCTGATAAAAATTGAGGTAAAGCAATGCTTGCTAAAATAGCAATAACCGCAATAACAACCATTAATTCTACAAGTGTAAATCCACCTTCACTTCTCTTTCTATTATTAAAATATTTAAATCTAGCAGATCCTTTTAATACCATGATTCCACTCCTCTCTCTATTATCAACTCAATTTATAATAGGTTTATGTATATTGAAATTACATCTAACGCCCTAAAGCAGATACAGAATTAAAAATAGGTACCATAATAGTTGCTACTAGTATACCTACTCCTAAACCCATAACAGATAAAAGAATTGGTTCTAAAAGTCGTTCTATAGTTTTAATATACGTGTCTAAAATCGTCTCATAATAATTAGCACAATGTGCTAGCATAGCAACTAATTCACCACTCTCTTCTCCTACAATCACCATATCCCATATAAATGGGGTACCTATATGATTGTCTTTTAAACTAGAATGAAAAGAATGTCCACTCCTTAAATCCTCAATTAATGCATCACTTTGTACCTTTCCATAACAATTCATCCAAAGCCCCTTTGTAATTTTTACTGAATCAATTATTGAAATACCTGAATCTAACAATATAGACCAAATTCGCAAAAGACTCATATATTGAACGCCTGCCAACCACTCCAAAGAAATCCCCTTATTCCATATGTATTTATGTACTCTATATTTAATGTACTTTTGTCTATATAGAAATATGACTCCTAAACAGCAAATACAAAAAGAAAACATTATAATCATATAGTGTTCTTTTAATATATCGGATAATACAAACAAAAATTTCGTCATCCAAGGTAATTCAACATGCATAGTAATAAATACTTGCCTGAAATTAGGCAATATTATAAGCATAGTGACAAGGAAAAATGCTATCATCAAAACTAAAAGAAACGCTGGATATATCATTGTTCCTACTATCTTTTTCCGATATAAAAGTCTTTTTTCATAAAATTGTTTTATAAAGGAAAAACTACGACCCAATGTTCCTGACGCCTCGCCAGCTGTAATAATGGCAACTGCCAAAGCAGATAATCCATGTTCCTCTAGTACTTGTGCCAAGCTTTGTCCACGTTCTATAGAAGCCTTTATCGATCCATACGGAATTTTGCTAGGTTTTTTAATTAGCAACTCCATAATTCTTCGAAGGGACAGCCCCGCATTAAATAAGAGTTCCATTCGATGAGAAAAAGAGATTATTTCTTTATCCGTCCAACAATTGCTAAATTTATGTGTTCCCTTCACTAATTCTATTGAAAGAATTATTAATCCCTGTAGCTGTAATCGTTTAGCAAGAATTTCTTTAGTTTCTGCCCATTCACGTCTTTCTACAGTAATTCCATTCAGATTAACTTTATAAAGGAATTCCTTCATAAATGTCCCCCTAAAGCTTGTTTAAAGACTTCCTTATTTCCCCAGATCTCATATGCACTATCTACAGCCATATCAAATGTACGCATTGGTGGTTGCATTTCTTGCAAGGAAACAATTTGAGGTTCTTTTCGTAAACGAATTAAATTTGCTACTGCAGGTGTATTGATTAAAATGTCTCTTAAAACAATAAACTTACCATTAAATCGAACTAATCTTTGACATATCACAACTCTAAGAATTTGAGAAAGCTGCGATCTAATTTCTTCTTGCTGTTCAGATGGAAATATCGAAATAATACGATTGACTGCCATAAGAGCTCTCTGAGTATGCATAGTAGCAAGAACTAAATGTCCTGTTTCAGCTGCATGCATAGCGGCCTCAATGGTCTCTTTATCACGAAGTTCACCTACCATAATCACATCAGGATCCTCTCTCAATGCGTCCCGAATACCAATAGCCATAGAGCTTATATCTCGTCCTAATTCTCTTTGATGGATAAGAGATTCTTCATTGCAAAAAGTAAATTCTATTGGATCCTCTAAAGTTACTATATGTTTCTTAGAATTATGATTAATATAAGATATGCACATAGCAAGAGTAAAACTTTTCCCCGATCCTGTAGGGCCAGTAATTAGAACTAGCCCTTCTTTCATTTGGCATATATTTTGCAATAGGATGATATCAGGATCTCTATCTAGTGATAAATCCTTTTGCGGTAATAACCTTAATGTGGCACAACGCTTACCATTAGCAAAATACAAATGCGACCTAACTCGAGTAGAACCATAAGAAAAAGCACCATCAAAAGAATTCTTAATACACTTTGAGGCCTCTATCCCTAGCTCTACATAGAGACTCTCAAAAGAAAATACTTTTGTAACATAATTAGTTTTTACAAGGCCCGATTCTTGTCTCATATAAACTAAAGAATCCTCTTCCAACTGTATATCTGTTGCGTCTTTCTGTAGGGCAAAATCTAGTATCTCTTGTAGCCATTTATCCATGTCTACACCTCAAGACCTAAACGTCGGCCTTCTTCTACTGTTGATAAACCTTGTTCAATTGCTTCAAGCATTGAATCTCGCAAAGTTTTTACAACTAATTCTTCTACTGGTTTTTGTCCGTTATAATTTATGGGCACCTCTAAATATTCAAAAATTGCAAAACGCCCTCGATAAGAACCATCTTTCTGTACCTTCCTAACTAATCGTTGAGAGATTGCCCCCATTAGGGTTGCATCTAATAAGTATTTTTCAACCCCCATATCAATCAAGCGCTCCACCACGCCAGCTGCTGTGTTTGTATGAATGGTAGAAAAAACTTTATGACCAGTTAAAGCTGCACGAATAGCTAACCTAGCAGTTTCTACATCTCGGATTTCACCAATCATAATAGTATCTGGATCTTGTCGCAAAACTGATCGCAATCCATTCGCAAATGAAAATCCTATCTTTTCATTAATAGCTACTTGTATTGCATTTTTAACTGAGGCTTCTACAGGATCCTCTAAAGAGATCAATTTAGTTTGCTCATTAGCTACCAATCGTAAAATAGAATATAAAGTAGATGTTTTTCCGGATCCTGTTGGCCCAGTAATAAGAAATAGTCCATAAGGCCTTAATAAGAGTTGTTGAATCCGCTGATATAATTCATCATTCATTCCTAACTGGCAAAGAGTCTTTTGAGCCCCTTCATTGCCCAGTATTCGACATACTACAGTTTCTCCATAAATTGCTGGCAATGTTGATACTCTCATGGTCACCATATGATTATCAAGTTTGAGTTGTAGTCGACCATCTTGAGGTAAGCGCTTCTCAGCTATATCTAATCCAGATAAAATCTTAATGCGATTAACCATCTGCTCTCCTTCTTCACCTGATATAATGCGCTTATCCTCTAAAAAACCATCTTTTCTAAAACGAACTCGTAAACCTTCTTGACAAGAATCAAAGTGAATATCAGAGACATTTTCTTGAAACCCTAGACGAAATAATTCATCTAGGGCTAAATCCACATACATAGAACCACTCCTCTCTTCTAATACATAAACCTACTGTATAGTTTCTATCTAACCTTTTCATATCCTACCAACTTTCCTACCAATCACTTTTTAGGTCATATTTGATCTATTTCTCCCAAAAAATTACAGGCAAACAAAAAAGGACTCCCTTAGGAGTCCTTTTTCTATATCTCTATATCTCTAGTTAATTAAGTCCAGGAAGCTTGTACCATGTTGCCCCTTAAGGCCAAAGTTATCCAAGACTGTAGCCCCGATATCCGAGAAGCTATCCCTATCGCCAATAGAAATAGGCCTATCCAGTCCCTTGTGGTAGCCCAAGAGAGGGACTAATTCCCGTGTGTGGTCGGTCCCCGCCCAGGTTGGATCATTACCGTGATCTGCCGTGATAAGGACAAGGTCATCATCCTTAAGCGTATCTAAAAAGCCCTTAAGTTGGTAATCAAAGCCTTCTATTTCCCGCTTATAGCCTTCTACATTTCGGCGGTGGCCATAGAGGGAATCAAATTCCACTAGGTTAACCATCATAAACCCAGATTGGAAACTAGAGGCCATAAGGCCCGCTACCTGGTTCATACCATGGCTATTAGACTTGGATGGATAGGATTGGTCTAGGCCCACATGGGCGAAGATATCCCCTATCTTGCCAACTCCAATGGTTGTTACACCGCCCTCTTGCAGGCGTTCCAGGTCTAGTTTCATGGTTGGCATCCGGCTATAGTCATGACGGTTAGCGGTCCTTACGAAAGAACCGGGCTTACCCACAAATGGCCGAGCTATAATCCGGCCCACATAATAGTCCCCTATACAAACCTCCTTACGGACGATTTCGCACATCTTATAGAGGTCCTTGAGAGGAATTACATCCTCATGGGCAGCAATTTGAAAGACCGAATCCGCTGATGTATAGATAATGGGTTTACCTGTTACTAAGTGTTCTGCTCCTAGGCGTTCTATGATTTCCGTCCCAGAGGCTACCTCGTTACCCAAGTAACCATAGCCGGTCTTTTGGGTGAAGGTATCCATGACCTCCTTAGGAAAGCCCTCAGGAAAGGTTGGAAAAGGAACCTCTACAGGGTGCCCCATCATCTCCCAATGACCAGAAGTGGTATCCTTTCCTCTAGATACTTCATGGAGGCGTCCAAAAATCCCCCTCACAGGAACCTTAGTGTTGGTTAGGTCTGCAATATTTTCGAGACCCAAAGATCGCAAGGTAGGACAAATAATAGGACCCACCGCTTCTTCTATGTGACCCAGGGTATTGGCCCCCTTGTCACCAAAGCGGTCAGCATCTGGTGCATGGCCTACTCCTACAGAATCCATTACTAAGAGTATGATTCGATTAAATGACATAGTGTCCTCCTAAAAAAGAGGCCCTAGGGCCTCTTTTCATCCTAGTAACTAGGTTTCTATTCCTTATAGTCAGCATGCCTCTGTATCTATAAGCGCATAGAGTCCCTTATTTAAGGTGAGGCAAGGCTAACATAAGAGCAGCTAAGGATTTAGCATCCTTAATGTCTTCCTTGGCCATAGCTGCTAACACTTGGTCCAAGGTCATGTATTCCAATTCTACATATTCGTCAGGGTCCCAATTGGTTTCCCCTGCTTCTAAGTCCCTAGCCAAGTAGAGGTGGAGAACTTCATCACAAAAACCAGGGCTGGTGCAGATAACGCCTAAGTCCGTCCAATCCTTAGCCCGGTAGCCAGTTTCTTCAGCCAGTTCCCGTTGGGCACAGTGAAGCGGACTTTCCTTAGGGTCTAACTTACCAGCGGGAATCTCTAATAGGGGCCGCCCTAAAGCATAGCGGAACTGCCGTTCCATGACAATCTTGCCATCATTGGTAATAGCCACGATAGCCGTAGCACCAGGATGATGAACAACCTCCCGCCAAGCATCCCGACCGTTGACCTCTGCTATATCATAGGTCACCTTGATAAGTTTTCCGTCGAATTTAAGATCCGAGGACTTTTGTACTTCCTTGCTGATTGCCATAGTGCCCCCTAGTTACCTGTAGACCCTATACCGCCTTCGCGGAGTCCTTGGGCATCGTCTTCTGTTGCCTTGAGGTACTTGGCAAAGATTCCTTGGGCAATGCGTTGGCCCTTTTCAATGGTTACAGTATCTTGCCCAAAGTTAAAGAGGCCTATCATAATATGGCCTTCATTATCATCATTGTTATAGTAATCGCTATCGATGATACCAGTAGAATTAGCCAACATAAGGTGTTTTTTTATGCCTAGGCTAGAACGAACGTGGAGGGCCAAGTATTCATCGTAGTTCATAAAAGCCTTAATACCCGTTGCCACCAACTTAACCATGCCAGGTTCTAGGGTTACTGTTTCAGCTGCTTCTATATCATAGCCCGCAGACTGGCTAGTCTTACGTTCTGGTATAGCAATGCCCTGCCCTTCAAAGCTAGACACCACTTCAAAACCGCGAATATCCATACTACATTCTCCTTTAGCAAGAGGAAGAAGGCAGCTTACGCTGCCTTCTTAGACCTAAATTTTATAAGCAATCCTTACGGGACAAGTTAATACGGCCTTGTTTATCGATTTCAATAACCTTAACCTTCACAATATCCCCTACTTTTACAATATCTTCTACGTTTTCAACTCGTTCATGAGCCAATTTAGAGATATGTACTAGCCCTTCCTTACCTGGAAGCACTTCTACAAAGGCACCAAATTGCATGATACGGGTCACTTTACCATCATAAATTTCGCCCACTTCTACTTCTTTTACGATGGCTTCAATCATTTCGATAGCCTTCTTAGCCCCTTCTTGATCTGTAGAAGCTACGAACACGGTGCCGTCATCGTTGATGTCGATAGTAGCACCGGTTTGGTCGATGATACCACGAATCGTTTCACCACCACGACCGATGACATCGCGAATCTTATCAGGGTTGATTTGGATGGTCGTAATACGAGGTGCATATGGGGACATATGGTCATTTGGTTGAGCGATAGTATCCAACATAATGCTCATGATATGAGCACGCCCCTTGTGAGCTTGTTGGAGGGCTTCATCCAAAATTTCACGGGACAAACCGGAAATCTTGATATCCATTTGGATAGCCGTTACGCCCTTAGCGGTACCAGCCACCTTAAAGTCCATATCACCTAAGGCATCTTCCATTCCTTGGATGTCAGTCAAGATTGTGTAGTGTTCTCCTTGGGTCACAAGGCCCATAGCGATGCCTGCTACAGGGGCCTTGATTGGCACACCTGCGTGCATGAGGGACAGGGTAGATCCGCATACGGACGCCATGGAGGAAGAACCATTAGATTCCAAAACTTCTGATACTAGACGCAAGGCGTATGGGAATTCTTCTTCCGATGGAATGACAGGAACCAAGGCCCGTTCAGCCAAAGCACCATGGCCGATTTCACGACGGCCTGGACCACGGGAGGAACGAGTTTCCCCTACGGAGTAGGATGGGAAGTTGTAATGGTGAATGTAACGTTTTTCTACTTCTGCCCCAATGCCATCGATGGTTTGTTTTTCACCCAATGGTGCCAAAGTGGTTACATTCAATACTTGGGTTTGCCCCCGTGTAAAGAGACCGGACCCATGAGTGCGAGGCAAGACGCCTACCCGGCAGGTAATAGGACGGACTTCATCCAATTGACGACCATCTGGACGGATTTTTTCGACCGTAATCATGTGGCGAACAATTTCTTTCACCAAGGCATCTAAAGCCGTTTTGATGTCATCCGTATTGTCAGGATAGGTTTCTTCAAATTGCACCAAGGTTTCTTCGAAAACTTCATTTTGTTGCGCTTCCCGTTGTTGCTTATCAGCGCAACGAACGGCGGTATTCAACTTATCATAGGCAAAGGCGCGAACCGCTGCTTCTATATCTTCTGGCACCAACTTTTTAGGGAAGACCCGTTTTTCCTTGCCAGCCTTAGCCACCATATCTTCTTGGAAGGCTACGATTTTCTTGATTTCTTCATGGGCTGCCATGATGCATTCCAAGATGTCCTTTTCAGGAACTTCTTGGGCGCCCCCTTCAACCATGAGGATAGCATCTTTTGTACCTGCAACGATGATGTTAAGGTCAGTGCCTGCCAATTGTTCTTGGGTTGGATTAACCACGAATTGACCATTAACCCGACCCATGCGAACACCTGCAATAGGACCATTCCAAGGAATATCGGATAAAGCGAGGGCTGCGGAAGCACCAATCATGCCACAGATGGATGGATCGTTATCTTGTTCCACGGACATAACAGTGGCCACTACATGCACTTCATTGCGGACACCCTTATCAAAGAGCGGACGGATTGGACGGTCGATGAGGCGGCTGTTCAAGATAGCCGATTCAGAAGGACGCCCCTCCCGCTTGATAAAACCACCAGGGATACGGCCTACTGCATACATCTTTTCTTCGTAATCCACAGTGAGTGGGAAGAAGTCGATGTCCTTGGCTTCTTTAGAACCTGTTGCAGTAACCAATACACATGTATCACCATAGCGAACCATTACGGCACCGCTAGCTTGTTTTGCCAGTTCTCCTGTTTCTATGGTCAGGGTACGACCAGCTAAGTCCATTTGGAATTGTTCCATTCCGTCTGCCTCCTATTTATACCTTTTATATACTTCTTAATTATACTTCTTTTAGACCTTTTATACCACTCATAAAAGGTCTTCAACAACGAAAAAAGCAGCAACTAGCGTTGCTGCTTTTACTAGGAATCCGATTATTTGCGGAGGCCCAATTTTTCGATCAAAGAACGGTAGCGTTCGATGTCTGTTTTCTTGAGGTAGTCAAGCATGTTACGGCGTTGACCAACCAATTTCAAAAGACCACGACGGGAGTGATGATCCTTTTTGTGTTCTTTCAAATGTTCTGTCAAGTATGTAATACGTGCAGTCAAGATTGCTACTTGTACTTCAGCGGAACCAGTGTCACCTTCGTGAGTAGCGTATTCTTTGATAATGTTCAATTTTGCTTCTGTAGTCAACATGATGTTGTCCTCCTATAAAACTCATCTCGTTAGACTTAAGTAACCGTCGGAGTGTCGAAAACTTAGTCTACGTTTGGTCAAATAACCTCTCTTAGTATACAAAAAAAGGAAGGTCCTGTAAATAGGATCTTCCCTTTCTCTTACTTTTTTGTCCTTAATTAGACAAGGCCATACGGTCAGACAAGCCACCTTCAGACATTTCAAAGCGTTCCAAGAGGTCCGCTACGGTGAGCTTAGCCTTTTCTTCATCCCGCACATCATAGATAATCTTACCGGCATCCATCATGATTAAACGGTTACCAAAACGCAAGGCATCGCGCATGTTATGGGTAATCATAAGGGTGGTAATATTGTGTTCCTTAACCAACTTATCGGTCAATTGGAGTACATTTTCTGCAGTCCGAGGATCCAAGGCTGCTGTATGTTCGTCCAAGAGAAGAAGCTCTGGCTTAATCATAGTAGCCATCAAGAGGGTGATGGACTGCCGCTGACCACCAGAGAGGAGGCCCATACGGGCCGTTAAACGGTCTTCTAGCCCCAAGCCTAAGAGGGATAAGCGTTGTTTAAAGAAGTCTCGTTCTTCAGGCTTGAAGGCCCATTTGAGCCCCATCTTCTTACCACGGCGCATAGCGAGGATGAGATTTTCCTCAATCTGCATATTACCAGCTGTCCCCACCATAGGGTCTTGGAAGACGCGGCCAATATACTTAGCCCGCTTATGTTCCGCCATGCTAGTTACGTCCACATCGCCGATTTTGATAGTCCCTTCATCCACTGGGAATACACCAGCAATGGAGTTGAGCAAGGTAGATTTACCGGCGCCATTACCACCGATGATGGTACAGAAGTCCCCTTCTTCCAACTTGAGGTCAATGCCTCTAAGGGCTGTTTTTTCATTGACTGTGCCTTTAAAGAAGGTCTTTACCAAGTTATTTACTTCTAACATATGAAACCTCCTAACGACGAGCCAACCATTTAGCTTTCAATGTTGGCAAGGAAAGTGCGATGGCAACGAGAACAGCAGTGAAGAGTTTAAGGTCATTTGGTGGCATACCGATGTAAAGAACGATAGCGATAACAATCCGGTATACGATAGACCCCAAAACGACAGCTATGAGGCTGCGTACGAAAGACTTAGTACCGAAGATAACTTCCCCGATGATAACGGAAGCCAAACCGATAACGATGGTACCAATCCCCATGCCAACGTCGGCATAGCCGTTACCTTGGGCAATTAAGGCCCCAGATACGGCAACGAAGCCATTGGACAAGAGGAGACCAAGAACGATCATCGTATCCGTATTAACCCCTTGAGCCCGAATCATTTGCGGATTAACACCTGTGGCCCGCAGGGCTGCCCCGATTTCAGTGCCGAAGAACCAGAAGAGAACAAGACAGGTTACCACAGCCACGATAAGGCCTACAATGGCCAACATTAAAGTGCGGTCCAATGGCAAGACTTGGCCCAACATGGTGTAGATTGTATCCACGCGAAGGAGAGGCACATTGGCCTTACCCATGATATGAAGGTTGATAGAATAGAGGGCAATCATGGTTAAAATCCCCGCCAAGAGAGCTGGAATCTTGAGTTTGGTATGAATCCATCCAGTTACCGCACCGGCAATCATACCGCCCACAGCAGCGCCCAAGATGGAGACAATAGGGTTGAATCCGTTAATCAAAAGAATGGCAGAGATGGCCGCCCCCATTGGGAATGACCCTTCTACCGTCAAATCCGCAATGTCTAAGACGCGGAAGGTCAAGAACACACCGACGGCCAGAAGGGACCACAAGAGACCCTGACCTATGGTGCCAATAATTAAATCAGTCATTACATCCTCCTAGTAGAAATGGGAGGAAGGCTCCTCCCTATTTCAGATTATTGTGCTTGATCAAGAACAGCTTGTGGGATGGTAATACCCAATTTAGCTGCTTGGTCTTTGTTAAGTGTCAATTTGAATTCCTTTTGTGTTTCAATTGGCATATCAGCTGGTTTGGCTTCCCCTTTGAGGACTTTAACAGCCATCAAGCCTGTTTGGTAACCCAATTGGTAGTAGTCCACAGAATAGGTTGCCAAGCCCCCTTCTTTGATTGCATCAAAGGCAGGGAATACAGGAATCTTAGCAGCATCAGTTACATTAATCAAGTTGCTCATGGCAGATGCAATAACATTGTCAGTTGGCACATAGATGGCTTGTACCCCTTGTGTAGTCAAATTGGAAGCCGCTTGTTGGATGTCGTTGACGTTAGAAACAGTCGCTTCTACAACCTCGATACCCTTAGATGCAGCATATTTTTTCACGATGTCCGCTTGCACTTGGCTATTCACTTCAGAGGAGGAGTAAATAATACCGATTCTCTTAGCATTTGGCAAGATTTGCGTAATCAAGTCGATTTGTTTTTCCGTAGGCGCCATATCGGAGGTACCCGTTACATTATGACCTGGATGTTCATTGGATTCTACCAACTTGGCGGATACATAGTCTGTAATGGCGGTCCCAAAAATTGGAATATCCTTGCTATTGTTAGCCATAGTTTGGGCCGCTGGTGTAGCGATGGCTAAGACCAAATCTTCCTTATCTGATACAAAGCGTTGGGAGATGGAGTTGAGATTGGATTGGTCTGCTTGGGCATTCTGTTGATCGATGATAATCGTATCGCCATCCTTGTAACCATTATCTGCCAAGGCTTGTACAAAGCCTTTATTAGCCGCATCAAGAGATGGGTGTTCCACCAATTGAATAACGCCTACCTTTTGCTTGCCCCCATTGGACCCTGTATTACCATTGCCACAACCGGCTACGAGGGAGGCAAGAAGGGTTACGCCCAAGGCCATAGTTAATGCTTTTTTCCAGTTCATTGTGAAAGTCCCTTTCTACTTACTTATAGTCCACTGCTTTTGTGAGCAAGTCTTGTGGCAAGCTCAAGCCCAATTGAGCCAACTTATCCTTATTGACGACCAACTTGAGTTCGCTTTGCGTTTCAATTGGCATATCTTCTGGTTTAGCTTCCCCTTTGAGGATCTTAGCTGCCATGACGCCTGCTTGGTAGCCCAATTTTTCATAGTCTACTGTGTAGGAAGCGACAGCGCCGCCCTTCATTTGGTTTTCTTCCGCAGGGAAGACAGGAATCTTGGCTCCATCAGTAATGGCTACCAAGTTACCGATAGCTGATGCTACCACGTTATCCGTTGGTGTATAGATGGCATCAACCCCTTGAGCGACTAGGTTTTGTGCTGCTTGTTGAATATCGTTGACATTGGATACAGTCACTTCTACCACTTCAACGCCCTTAGTCGCGGCATAGGCTTTCATCTTGTCCACTTGAATTTGGGAGTTCACTTCAGACGAGGAGTAAACGGTACCAATTTTCTTAGTCCCTGGTTTGATAGCCAAGATTAAGTCCACTTGCTTATCCACTGGACTCATATCGGATGTACCTGTTACGTTGGTACCAGGTTTTTCATTGTCTTTTACCAACTTAGCTTGTACGTAATCGGTGATAGCCGTCCCTACAATAGGAATATCATGAGAGGCATTAGCCATGGTTTGGGCTGCTGGTGTAGCAATCGCTAACACCAAGTCCTTGCGATCAGAGGTAAAGCGTTGGGCGATGGAATTGAGGTTGGATTGGTCAGCCTGTGCATTTTGCTGATCGATTTCCACTGTTTCCCCTTCCTTAAAGCCATTATCAGCTAAGCCTTGTACAAAGCCTTTATTAGCCGCATCAAGAGCTGGATGCTCTACCAATTGAATGACACCTACGTGTTTTACATTGGACCCAGGTCCATTACCACAGCCCGCCAGGCCTACAAGAGCGCAGGCACCGAGGGCTAACATCATCATATTACGCTTCCAATTCACGAATATAACTCCTCTCCACTATTACTGTTACTTCTTTTTATTATACGAGTTACCGGGGACCCCTACAAGGGATAGCTTACAGAAAGCCTTGTAAGAATAGTCTTTTCTTCACCAAATTAGGTAACCACAGCTTATAAAGATTGGTCAGCTGCTTGTAAGAAGGCAATGTAGCACTTCTTAGCCTCGTAAATATCTGCCTTGGAAGTGACTTCCCAAGGGGCATGCATAGACAAGACAGCCACGCCGCAGTCGATAACATTCATCCCATAGAGGGCCATGATGTAGGCAATAGTACCGCCCCCGCCTAGGTCAACCTTACCCAGCTCAGCCGTTTGGAAGGTCACCTTGTGGTCGTCCATAATCCGACGGATAAAGCCCATATATTCCGCATTAGCATCATTGGATCCGGACTTACCACGAGAACCAGTGAATTTGTTAAATACTACGCCCATGCCTAGGAAGGAGGCATTTTTCTTTTCAAAGGCAGATGCATACAGCGGGTCATAACCAGCGCTCACATCAGAGGAGAGCATGCGAGAATTTTCCAAAGTCCGACGCACTGCTAGGTTAGATTCTTTACCTAACAAGGCTAACACTTCAGCTAGGGCATTTTCAAAGAATTTAGACTGCATACCCGTAGCCCCCATGGAGCCGATTTCTTCCTTGTCTACCAAGAGACAACATGTGGTGCGGTCCACTTTATCTACCTCAAGCATAGCCACCAAGGAGGTATAGGCGCAAACACGGTCATCTTGACCATAGGCCATAATCATAGACCGGTCAAAGCCCATTTCGCGGGCCTTACCAGCCGGAACAATTTCCAACTCCGCAGACATGAGGTCTTCTTCGGCGAAACCATAGTCTTCTTCAAAGATGCGGTTGATAAACTTGGTAACCCCTTCCTTGAGTTCTCCTTTAACAGGTTGAGACCCAATGAGAAGGTCCAAGTTTTCCCCTTCGATCACCTTGGCCGCATTCTTTTGCATTTGTTCTTGCCCAAGATGAGGCAAGAGGTCAGTAATGCAGAAAACTGGATCTGTATCCTTTTCACCGATAGCTATGGTCACCTTGCTGCCATCCTTCTTGACAACGACCCCATGAATCGCCAAAGGCATAGCTACCCATTGGTATTTCTTGATGCCCCCATAGTAGTGGGTATCCCAGAAGAGAAGATTGGAATCTTCGTATTGGGGATTTTGTTTTACATCAATACGTGGCGAATCGATGTGGGCCCCTAATATATTGAGCCCTTCTTCTATATCTTGTCGACCGATATTAAAGAGGGCAATGGACTTGTCCATGTGAACATAATACACCTTGTCCCCTGCCTTAAGAGCCGTCCCCTCTTTCACCAAGTCTGTAAGGTTTTTATAGCCTTTTTCTTGGGCTGCTGCTACAGCTTGTACAATGCACTCCCGTTCAGTTTTCCCCTTGTCTAGGAAAGAACGATATCCATCAGCTAAATCATTGACCTTCTTAAGGTCTGTTTTCGTGTAATTATGCCAAGCGTATTTACGTTCCATAATCTATCCTTTCTGGCCTAAGGCCTTGCGTTCTAAATAGCGGCGTTCTTTTTCTTCATTGATACGGGCCTTTTCCTTATAGTAGGCCTTGATTTCCTCCGTCGTATGGGTCAGCATCTTGGTCACATAATACTTGCGATCACCTCGCCCCGCCTGGTAGCGGCCGACCTTCCAGAGGACAGCAAAGTCCTTGTGCTTAGGACAGGTCCCTATAGACAGATGCTTGTCCCCCGTCATATGCTCCCTCTTCTGAAGTGCTAAAGGAGCTTGACAGTAGGGACAATGGGCTATGCGTACCCGTCGGTCCCGCAGAACCCGCCGCTTATCGTCAAAGTTATCATAGACGAAAAAGCTAAGGCTTTGCGGAAAGAGGAAGGGATTAGGCGCCCCCTTCTTCATAGTTTCATAGTGCTCAATGCCCTGCTTGAGGGGAATATGCTTGCATATATCCGCTGTAAAGTAGGCATCATTGAGAGCATCATGGGCCTTGCGGTTCCCCTTAGAAAGGCCCAGTTCTTCTAGCGCGCCCTCTACGGACACCTGCTTGGCATCCCCATGCATTTCGTAGGCATAAATCAGTTGGGCGTCAAACCAAGCCGGCAAAATGGTCTTTTGCATCTTGTGGAGCATAAGGTTTTCCCGCAGGATGAGCATATCATCCGCTCCCCAGGATAGGAGGATTGCATCCTGTCCACACCAGGTCATGAAGTGGTGAAAGGCCGCCTGAAAGAGGACGCCACGCTTGAGGTCTTCCCCTGTAATGCCCGTCAACTCAGCCACATGTTTATGCATATACTTGAGGTATTGTGGTTTGACCATCATAGTGAACTTGTCGATGGGTTCTAGCTCCTGATTCAGTTTTACCGCCCCAATTTGGATAATTTCCCCAGCGAGAGCCATTTTAGCCCGCTTCATAAAGGAAATATCATTGGCGTAGGGCTGATTCCATTCCAAGTCAAATATGATGTAATGCATAGTCTATTTTGTATCTTCTAATAGTTGATTAGCCGCCTCTATCACCTGGTCTTGGGTGATAACGGAAATCCCCTTATAGTGACCTTCCTTGATAATCTGCTTCATAGATTTACCAATTTCATAGTGATCCATGGATTCCAAGATGATAGCTTTCGCCTTGTAGGGCCCATAGAACATGGGGTTAGATGGCCCATAGAGGGCTACAATTGGCACCCCCTGGCTGATGGCCACATGCATAGGACCCGAGTCATTGGTGATGATGAGTGAGCATGCTTTCATAGCGGCCGCCAATTGGCCAATAGAAAAATGACCAGTAGCCACAATGGGTTGGGTCTTCATCTGCCCTACTACCTCTTGGACCATGTCCTGGTCCATAGGCCCTCCAAAGAAGACTGGCTTATAGCCCTTGGCTGCAAAGTAGTCAGCCACAGCGCCAAATCGCTCCTTAGGCCACCGTTTTTCTACGACCGCTGACCCCACATTAAAGCCGATTAGCTTATCACCCTCATGAAGGCCTTGTTCCTTATAAAAAGCTTTGGCCGCCTCTTCCCAGGCTGGACAGGTAGATATGTATAATCCATGGTTATCCGTGTCAGTCACACCTAGTTGTTCTAGGATGTTGATATACATATCCGCCGCGTGACGAGTCTTACGGTCAAGGCGGGTGTATTTAGTCATGAAAGGCCGGAAGAGGAAGTGGCTCATACCAGTCGTTACCTTAGCGCCTACCTTCCAAGCCAAGTAGGAGGTCCGCTCATTGGGGTGGAGGTTGATGAGAATATCCGGTTGTCCCTTGGCATTAATTTCCTTGGCCACTTGATTGAGACCAGCTATGGAATTATGCCGCCCCTTCTTGTCCACCAAGATAAGGTCATCAATATAGGGGTTGTATTTCATGACATCTTGAAGTTTCTCATCCATCACATAGGTGATGTGGCTATCCGGCGCTGCCTTGCGGAGAACTTCCAAGAAAGGGGTTGTCAAAATGACATCCCCTAGGTGCATGAGGAAGGTGACAACGATGCGTTTATGATTGAGTTCCATGACCCTCCTCCTTTACCTTTTGATAGGCCTCCCAAACGGAGTCCACAGAAATATGGCCCATGCAGTCCGGATCCTTAACCAGTGGCTCTTTGGCCGTCGCCCTAGAGGTTGGCGACTGGATGATATGAACATGCTTACCCCCATAGGGGCCAGTCCGGTCTGGCGATGTGGTGCCGTACATAGCGATAAGAGGCTTCTTAAGGGCATTGGCTAGGTGAAGAGGCCCCGTATCAGCCGAAATATAGAGTTTACTAGCCCCAATTAGCTCAATCAGTTCTGGTAAGCTCGTATGCCCTGTTAAGTCGATGAGGCGAGAATCTTCCACTAGATCCAAAATGGATTGGGACTTTTGACAATCATCAGGAGCCCCCATAAGAACTACCCACTGCCCCTGGGCTAAGAAGCGCTTGATCAGTTCTGCATAATGAGAAACAGGCCATTCCTTAAGAGCCCAGCGGGCACCTGGAGCAATGACGATATAGTCCCCCTTATCAACAGCCGCTTCCGGTAGACCTTGAGCTATTAGCTTACGTTTGACCTCTAAGGCATCCTTCTGACTTCTAGACAAGGGAAAGACGAGATCTTGAACCTGACCCCCTAAAGCCCTGACCGTATCCAAGTAGCGCTCGATAACATGGTCGTACTTATGGTCACCCACCAGCGCCTTATTAACCAATTGAGACCCTTCCCGCAGTTCCCAGTAGCCATACCGTTCAGGGGCACCGGAACAGAAGGATACAAGAGCCGATTTAGCAATGCATTGGAGGTCTAAGGTCATATCAAAGTGACGACTATGGAGGTCCTTCCAGAGCTTTCGTATATAGGAAAGGGACTTGAGCCCCTTCTTTTCTACCAATATAACCTCATCAATCCAAGGCTTGCCCGGTAAAATATGGGCAAATTGAGGGTGTACAGCCCAGGTAATCTTGGCGTGAGGAAGGTTTTGACGAAGGGCATAGAGGGTTGGTAAGGCATGAATAATATCCCCTAAGGAAGACATCTTGATGATGAGTATATTCTGGTAGTCCTTCATTAGATATCTTCTCCTTCTTCTCGTAAACAAGTCCTTACAAAATCCAGCATAGATCCCCCCTCAAAGAGGTAGCCTCGGATGCCTGCGGCCTGAGCGGCCTCTACATCTCGTTGTGAATCACCAATCAAGAATGATTTCTGTGAATCTATGGTATGCTCTCTCATAGCCTGTAAGAGCATACCTGGTTTAGGCTTGCGGCAGTCACACTCTATGGCATATTGGGCTACGACCCCTTCCTTGTGGTGCGGGCAATAATAAAAGGCCTCTATAGGTGCTCCAGCAGCGGTCAAAATGTCATTCATATGTCGATGCAAGGTATTCACATCGTCTTCTCCGTAATAGCCTCGAGCAACCCCACTTTGGTTGGTTACCACTATGAGCTTATAGCCATGCTGAACAGCTAAGGCCAACCCCTCTTGGGCTCCCTCTACAAAGCGTAAGTCTTCTAGGCGGTGCAAATACCCAGTGTCCACATTGATGACACCATCTCGATCGAGAAATAAGACCTTATCCATAGAACTCCTCATACACGTAAAGTGGAGGAGGCTAATGCCTAGCCCCCTCAGCCTTACGGACCTATTAATTACTAGCGGCGAATATAGCCTTCATTGTTTTCCAACAATTCACAGTATTCTGCTACAGCATCTTCCATCTTGGTAAAGCCTTTATCATAGCCTACGGACATCAACTTAGTGGTATCCGCTTCTGTGAAGGACTGGTATTTGCCCTTCAAGACTTCAGGGAATGGGATATAGGTAATCTTACCCTTACCGGCATAGTCAATAACAGCTTGCATAAATTGGTTAAAGGTATGAGCATGACCCGTACCGCAGTTAAATACACCTGACAATTCAGGGTGTTCCCAGAAGAAGAGGTTGACGTTAACCACGTCTTTTACATAGATAAAGTCACGGGTTTGACCGCCATTTTCATAGCCGTCAGTCCCCTCAAAGAGGGTAATTTCCCCTGTTTCTTGGTTCTTGTAGAACATTTGACGAACGAGAGAGGCCATCTTGTCCTTGTGGCATTCGTTAGGACCGTATACATTGAAGTAACGAAGGCCTACCACTTGGGACTCTAATTGGTTTCCAAACTTGCGCACATAGCGGTCCATGAGGAGCTTGGAGTAAGCATACGGGTTCAAGGCCTCTTCGCATTCAGGGTCTTCACGGAAGCCATTACGGCCATAGCCATAGGTGGATGCAGAGGACGCATAGATGAAAGGAATACGATGGTCTTGGCAATAATGGAAGAGGTTGCGGGACCCTTCATAGTTGTTATGCATCATATAACGGCCATTGTATTCCATGGTATCGGAGCAAGCACCATTGTGGAAAACAACATCGATAGGACCACAATCAAAGGTGCCATCAGCAATAGCTTGGTCAAAGTCGATGCAATCGATGTAATCGAAGTAATCCAAGTTGGTCAAGTTACGGGCTTTACGACCATCTGTCAAATCATCCACGATGATGATATCATTACGGCCTCGTTCGTTAAGAGCCTTAACCAAATTAGAACCAATAAAACCGGCCCCACCTGTTACGATAATCATAATTTACCCTCCTTAGCTAAATTAGCTATTTTATTTACCACATTGGTAGTCGAATATCCTTCTTTAAAGGATAGAATTTGTACGGAATCAACAAAATCACGGCCAATTACCTGGTCAGGTTGATAATCGCCCCCCTTGACCAAGATATTTGGACGGATGGCCTCTAAAAGCTCGGCTGGTGTATCTTCTTCGAAGATAACTACTCCATCCACACAAGCAAGAGCACTCAAGAGATAGGCCCGGTCAGCTTCTGCTACCAAAGGCCGTGTAGGCCCCTTGAGGCGGCCTACAGAAGCATCGGAATTAAGACCAATAATGAGGTGGTCACCCAACTGGGCTGCCTCCTGCAAGTAGGTCACATGCCCCCGATGGAGGATATCAAAGCAGCCATTGGTAAAGACCACTGTATCCCCCCTGTCTTGCCACTGGCTAACCAGGTCCTTCATTTCCTCACGGCTATAGAGGGACTTTTGTACCACCTTGCCCTCTTGCAAAGATTTCCAAAGGTCGATGAGCTCTTGCCGATGGATTGGATAGGTCCCTACCTTAGAGACTACGATACCGGCGGCTCCATTGGCCACATGAAGGGCTGTCCGCATAGACAGGCCAGAGGCAATAGCACATATCATCATAGCCACCACCGTATCACCGGCGCCAGACACATCAAAAACATCTTGCTGGGTCGCTGGATTATGCCAGGTACGGCCATCCTTGGCTATGATAGAAATCCCTTGTTCCGACCGGGTAGCAATGACATATTGCAGGTCATTATTGGCCAGGACTTCCTTAGCCGCCTCTACTACATGTTGGTCATCATTGATCACGGGATGGCCCACTCGCTCGCCTAGTTCTTTTACATTAGGGGTAATGAAGCTAGCCCCATTGTACTTATCCCATTGGCTCCCCTTTGGATCCACAATGGTAGGTATGCCATGTTGGTTAGCCATAGCAAAGACTTGAGCCAGGACAGAGTCCGTGCAAACTCCCTTGCCGTAGTCAGATACAACAATGCCGTCGAGACCGGATTGGCAGAGCTTGGACAGCCAACTGATAAGAGCCTTTTCTTCTCCTTCATTGACGTCGCGAATGGTTTCAAAGTCCAGTCGCATCATCTGTTGCCGGGCCCCTAAAATCCGCATTTTAGTAATGGTTGACCGGTTCTCGGAGGTCACGAGACCGGTCCTATCGATGTGGTTTTGGTCTAAGAGATCCGTAAGAAGGCGGCCATGGTCATCTTGGCCTGCTACCCCCCCTAGGAAGACATGGGTGTCCAATTGGGCAAGGTTAGCTGCCACATTGGCTGCCCCACCTAGGACTTCTTTCATATGATCCACCCGGTTAACTGGCACCGGAGCTTCTGGCGAGATACGGTTCACATCCCCGAATACGTAGCGGTCCACCATGAGGTCACCGATGACCGCTATACGAAGCTTAGGAAGGCTGTCATGCAAGAAATTGTTGATGGTTTTCTTAATCATAATCTTCCTCTACCAACTCACAAATAATATGGCCCACTAGGATGTGCATTTCTTGAATGCGGGCCGTCGTCTTAGCAGGCACAGCTACGGTAGCATCACATAAGTGACCCAGTTGTCCGCCCCCTTGCCCTGTAAAAGCCACGGTCTTTAGACCTTGCTTCTTGGCCATTTCTACAGCTTTTACCACATTTTTGGAATTACCAGATGTGGAAATCCCTACCAGGACATCCCCCGCTTGCCCTAGGCCTTCTACCTGACGGGCAAAGACTTGATCATAGTCATAATCATTAGCTACAGCTGTCAAAATAGATGTATCTGTAGTCAAAGCAATCGCAGGCAAAGACCGGCGCTCTTTCACAAAGCGCCCTACCAATTCAGCGGCTAAATGTTGGGCATCTGCCGCTGATCCACCGTTGCCGCAGAAGAGAATCTTATGACCCTCATCCAAGGCTAGCTTACAAATATCTGCCGCCGCTTGGATAGCATCCATATGGTTACGCATCTTGGTATAAGTATCTAAATGGTCATCAAAGCGTTGTGTAATAATGGGATTAATAGACATATAGCCTCCCTACTATCTTATATAATTTCGCGCAATAGGCGATCAGCGTTCTTCCAGAAGAGTTTATCCAGGTCCCCTTGGGGCATGCCAGCCTTCAGGAAAGCCTCCCGCAAGCGGTCCATATGGCCTATATCTTGGATTTCAGTCTGCGGATCAATACCATCAAAATCAGTTCCTAGGGCCACTACATCAGCGCCCCCCATCTTGTGGATATAAAGGCCATGCCGTACGATATCATCGATGCGGGACATAGGCGAATCCCCTAAAAAGTGGTTGGCAAAATTAAGGCCAATCACGCCCCCCTTGCGGGCAATCATGCGTATCTGTTGGTCCGTCAAATTACGGCTATGAGGGGTCAAGGCGCGGGCATTGGAGTGAGATGCGATAAAGGGCTTGGTCATGAGCTGATCCAATTGAGCGATTCCCCCATCATTAAGGTGGGAACAATCCACGATTATCCCCAGTTCTTCCATCCGCTGAACAAAGGCTCTACCAAGCTCCGTCAATCCCTTAGTAGGGTCCCCACAATGAGGTTCACAGAGACCATTAGGATAGTTCCAAGAAATGGTAATAAGACGAACCCCTTCTTCATAGGCCTTGTCCAATCGTTCCAAGGAGCCCTCAAAGACGCCCCCTTCTTCTACGGATAGTAGGGCCCCTAGCTTGCCATCTGCATAGCAGGCATCTAAATCTTGGACAGATTGAATATGGCGAATGTGTTCACCATAGGTAAGCATATTCTTTTCAAAGACCTGCCGCATAGCCTGGTAGCGCTCATAGGGATGGTCTGTCTCTCCCAAGTCTATATAGAGGGCAAAGTCTTGCACCTTACTATGGCCGGCCCACAATTTTTTAATATCGATCTTCCATGCATTCTCATAGAGATCACCCGATTGAGGGTGATCCAAGAGCTGCATCATGGTATCGCAGTGTAAATCAATCATTTATTCTTATTCTTGCTCTTTTGTTCAGATAAGGCCTTAAGTTTATTTAGCTCATCCATAAAGGAATCGATATTATCGAACTTACGATAAACAGAAGCGAATCGAACATAGGAAACTTGGTCAATATCTCGCAATTGATCTAGGACCAATTCACCCAAGTGATCAGTTGTTACTTCTTCAAGGTTTTCATTGCGGATTTGGCATTCTACCTCATTAACCACTTCTTCCATGGTCTCCGTAGATACGGTCCGTTTATCACAGGAACGAAGCAGACCGTTGAGAAGTTTACCTCGATCGAAGAGTTCGCGGCGACCTGACCGCTTTATAACCATAAGAGGTACTTCTTCTACCACTTCATAAGTAGTAAAACGGCGGCCACAATGATTGCACTCCCGCCGGCGACGGATACTATTAGAATCATCTGTTGTACGGGAATCGGTAACCTTTGTATCTGTATGTTGACAGAATGGGCATCTCATAAGCTTGACCTCCAGCTAGATAGACACACTACACCCAATTATTCATCTTATATACTAGCATATATTGAAAGAATTTACCAAAAAAGCCCTCTTAGGGGGGCTAAACTACAATATCTTGTAGTCATCCCTAAGAGAGCTTTTGGCATTGTATTCTATTGTAGAACCAAGAGACAGTCGCCAGATTCGATGCGAGACCCTGGGGTTACCAGGATTTCCGCAACCGTCCCATCCTTAGGAGCGGTAATGGTAGTTTCCATCTTCATCGCTTCTGTAACAAGGAGGACATCCCCCTTTTTCACCTTTTGACCTAGGCTAACTGCTACTTTCACCAAGGAACCGGACAAGGTTGCACCGATTTCGTTAGGATTAGACTTATTGGCCTTACGACGTACTAAGCCAGTGGTCTTCACTTGTTTATCGTGAACCTTGATGGTCCGTGCTTGACCATTGAATTCAAAACGAACTAGCCGGTTCCCGTCCTCATCAGGATCGGATACTAAGACAAGCTTAATGATGAGGTTTTTCCCCTTTTCCAAGGCTACATTGATCTCTTCCCCTGCTTTCATGCCGAAGAAGAAGGTAGGCGTATCCAAAATAGACACATCACCGAATTCTTGTACAAAGGCTTGCCAGTCAGCGTATACCTTTGGATAGAGGCAGTAAGCGGACAAGTCTTCTTCTGTAATCGGCGCTTTCATCTCTTCCAACTCAGCCTTCTTAGCTGCGAAATCAACAGGTGCTAGAGCCGCCTTAGCCTGTTCTTGCCAAGACTTGTCACCCTTAAGGATGATGTCTTGAAGTTCTACTGGGAAGCCTTGGTAAGGTATACCCAAACGGCCTTGGAAGAATTCCACAACTGATTGTGGGTAATCTAGCTCCCTACCGCGGGTCATAATATCCTCTTGGGTCAAATCATTTTGAACCATGAAGAGGGTCATATCACCAACCACCTTGGAAGATGGTGTTACCTTGATAATATCGCCAAACATCATATTGACTTGGTGGTACACCTTTTGGATTTCATTCCACCGATCACCTAGACCCAGGGACTTGGCTTGTTGTTCCAGGTTGGAATATTGACCACCTGGCATTTCATGGGTATAAACGGTAGTATTCGGATAGGAGATTCCCTTATCTACACCCTTGTAGTAAGGGCGGATAGAACCGAAGTAGTCGGACATAGCTTGCATGTAGTCCGTATTGAGTTCCGGTTGTCGTTCATGACCTTCTAGCGCATAGTAGAGGGAGTTCATGGATGGTTGACTTGTACCATTGGAGAAGGCGGAATAAGCCACATCAACGATATCAACACCCGCATCAATAGCTCGGCCATAGGTATAGATGGCATTACCAGACCCTTCATGGGTGTGAAGGTGGATTGGAAGATCTACCGCATCCTTGAGGGCGGACACCAAATTATAGGCTGCTTGTGGCTTTAAGATACCGGACATATCTTTGATGGCGATGGTATTAGCCCCCACTTTTTGTAGGTCCTTGGCCATCTTAACATAGTAGTCCAAGTTGTACTTAGGACGGGAACTATCCAAGATATCCCCTGTATAGCAAAGGGTTACTTCGGCAAGCTTACCTTGGTTACGGACTTCATCGATAGCTGCAGACATGGTTTCTACCGAGTTGAGGCAGTCAAAGACACGGAAGACATCTACCCCATTCTTAGCAGCTTGCGCAATAAAATGACGAACTACATTTTCTGGATAGGATGTATAACCCACAGCATTGGCACCGCGGAGAAGCATTTGCAGGAGGGTATTAGGGACTTCCTTACGGAACATGCGGAGCCGTTCCCAAGGATCTTCATGGAGGAAGCGATAGGCTACATCAAAGGTAGCACCACCCCAACATTCCAAGGAGAAGAGATTAGGAACACCACGGGCCGCCAGTCCCGCTACCCGAGCCATATCGATGGACCGCAAGCGCGTAGCAAAGAGGGATTGATGGGCATCCCGCCAAGTGGTATCAGTGAAGAAGACCTGCTTTTGCTCTAACACCCATTTGGCAAAGCCTTCAGGGCCCAATTGATCGAACTTTTGCTTGGTCCCTGCTTGTGGAGCTTCCTTGAGAGCCGGTGGCATTTGGATAGGCGCAAAGTCTGGCTTATCCTCCTTACCCTTACCGGTATAGCCGTTGACGGTCACATCAGCGATGTAGCGCATGAGTTTTGTTCCGCGGTCACGGGCCGGTTTCAAGTTAAAGAGTTCTGGATGTTCATCGATGAAGTTAACGGAATAATCACCCTTTTGGAAGTCAGGGTGTTCCAGCACATTAATCAAGAAAGGAATGTTTGTCTTCACCCCACGAATGCGGAATTCGTGAAGAGTCCGAAGCATCTTGGATACGGTTTCTTCATGGGTTAACCCATAGGTGGTCGCCTTTACCAAGAGAGAGTCGTAATAAGGGGTTACGATAGCCCCTGTAAAGGCATTACCAGCATCCAAGCGAACACCAAAACCACCGCCAGATCGATAGACCATGAGTTCACCTGTATCTGGCATAAACCCATTGGCAGGGTCTTCTGTCGTAATCCGGCATTGGATGGCTGTCCCTTGGCAACGAATCATATCTTGAGAGGTGATACCGATCTTAGAATCATCCAAAGCATAACCTTCGGCCACGCGGATTTGTGTATGAACGATATCCACCCCTGTAATCACTTCTGTGATGGTGTGTTCTACTTGGATACGAGGGTTAACTTCGATGAAGTAGAAGGACCCATCAGGGGTAACTAGGAATTCTACAGTCCCTGCCCCCACATAGGACACGTTCTTCATGAGCTTAACGGCTGCTTGACAGATGGCGTCGCGCGTTTCTTGCGGCAAGGCAAAGGCTGGTGCCACTTCTACCACCTTTTGGTGGCGCCGTTGGATGGAGCAATCCCGTTCATGAAGGTGGACTACATGACCATGTTGGTCCCCCATAATTTGCACTTCAATATGCTTAGGTTCTACGATGAGTTTTTCTACATACACCCGGTCATCACCAAAGGCTGCCTTAGCTTCTGATTTAGCTCGGTCATATGCTTCCCGCAGATCTTCGTGTTTAGCCACTTCCCGCATGCCACGGCCACCGCCGCCGTTAACGGCCTTAATCATAAGTGGGTAGCCATGCTCAGCAGCAAAGGCTTCCAATTGATCAAAGTCCTTAAGGGGACCATCAGACCCTGGAATCATTGGAATTTGAGCCAATTTTGCTTGTTCCCGAGCGTTAACCTTGTCCCCAAACATGATGAGATGTTCCAGGCGAGGCCCAATAAATATGATGCCTTCTTCTTGACAGCGTTTGGCAAATTCTGCGTTTTCAGACAGGAAGCCATAGCCTGGATGAATGGCATCTACATCATGCTCCTTAGCGATGCGGATGATGTCATCTATGTCAAGATAAGCCTCTACTGGTTTCTTTCCTTCCCCTACCAAATAGGCTTCATCAGCCTTATTTCTGTGGAGGGATAAGGTATCTTCTTTAGAATAAATGGCAACTGTTCGTATGCCCATTTCATAGCAAGCCCGGAAGACGCGAATGGCGATTTCTCCCCTGTTGGCAACCAATACAGATTTAATCTTTTTCATAGTCGACTCCTCCTTAACATGTATACTTTATATTTTACGCATAAATGTATGCTTTCTCAACACTTTCTATATATGTATACACAATACAGCCCCTAAACCAAATAAAAATAAGGCTCTTCCCTATGTAAAGCCTAGCCTCCATTCTTGTCATATAAAAAGGAGGCCCCAACCATTACTACGATTGGGTCCTCCCATACGTAAGACTAGCCTAAGTAGCAAGCCTTATAGGATAGGTTATACCTAGCTATTTAGTTTTGTTCAGAGGCGGATGTCACATTGGTTTGACCTTGGAATATACGCATATTCTTACGACCTTCTACAATCAACTCGCCCATAGCCCCCTTCATGGATCGCATAAGAGCATGGTCTAAGAAGGTAAAGTGACCGGGCTCTTCTAAATTGATTTCAATGATAGCTGCCCCACCAGCAGGGATGTCTGTCGTTTGTACATTATGGTTAACTAGGCTACCACCTTCTACCATCACCGTATTAAGGATATTCCCCATGATATGGAATGGGAAATTAAGGTTAGGGCCTGCATTACCTACATATAAACGGACCTTTTCACCCACCTTGCCTTGGAGGGCGCGAGCACCCGTCAAAGAGCCTTGTGCCCCATTAAAGACAACATAGTCTGGTTGTTCATTAGATGCCTTTTGGAAATCTAAGGTTGCTAGGTTTGGATCATTATTAGCAACCTTTTCGTTAGTTTCACCATGGGCAGCATCGCCAGCCTTATTAAGGTAGAGTTCACTTTGCACGATGAAGTATTCTCGGTCAACTGGTTCCATACCTTCTTTTGGCTCTACCAAGATGAGACCATACATACCCTTAGCCACGTGAATAGCAGGGGATGGCATGGACCCACAATGATAGAGGTAAAGGCCTGGTTTCATAGCAGTAAATACAAAGGTTGTCTCTGTTCCTGGCATAGCTTCAGAAGCAGCCATGCCACCATCTTCACCAGTCACAGCATGGAAGTCGATGGAATGAGGCATACGTTCTGTCGATGGATTTTTCAGATGAACTTCTACTTCATCCCCTTGACGAACGCGAATAAAAGGACCTGGTGTTGTGCCATTGAAGGACCAGTACTTGTAATTTACGCCTGGTGCTACTGTTTTTATTCCTTCTGCCACTTCTAGCTTAACTACATTGCGGACTGGATAATCCCGGTTGAGCGGTTTAGGCACATTAGGGGCTGTAGTCATCTCAGCTTCCACTACCGGCAATTTACCACCGTGAATTTGAGGGTTCATCTTAAAGAAATACTTAACCCCAAATACAGCTAAAACAAGGGCTACAATAAGGCCTATTACGATAGGAATAGCCGTTTTCTTATTTAGGCCCTTAATTTTTTCTAGCATATAAACCTCCTCTAAAAAATAAGAGCTGCAATGTTAGTTCACATTACAGCTCTTACAAGCTATACGAGACGCATCTTAGTTCAAAGGTTTAGATACATCAATATCGCCAATCTTATTGACGAGTTCACCTTCTACAGCGAATTGAACGTTGTCGATACCATCGCATTTACGTAGGGTCTTAACAATGGCATCAACCTTTTCTTTTGCATTCCCTTGGCCTTCTGCAAATTGAGGGCTTACTTCTACGATAGCAGTCTTGCCCTTGTACCATACATTGTAAATGCGTTCTTTAGGACCAAAGGTACGGCCACCATCAGCCTTAACCATTTGGAGAAGAATTTGAATAGGTTGTGCAGCGACCTTATCCATAGTCACTTTTTGTTCAGCTAAACCAGAGCCATCTTCTTTTGGCACAAAGATAGTTACGGATGTTTGTTCTGGTTGTGCTTGCTCTTGAGCGCTAGCTTGTTGTGCATCTTTTTGGCTAGAACCGCAGCCGGAGAAGCCAATAGACATAGCTGCTACAGCAGCCAAGATGAGAGCTTTTGTGGATGTTTTCATAATGAGACTCCTTCACACACTTGTAACTTGCTTTACCAATAGTCTAGTATAAGCAAAGCCTATTCATATATACCCTTAGTGTACTCCTAAACAGGCCAAAAAACTTGTGATATGTATCACTTTTTATTAATTTTATTATTTTTATTCCGTCGCTGTCAAATAATAACTCCTCAATAGCCCCCTAAAAAAGCTTTCATCAAGGCATCTAAGGCCTCCTGATCATTCTGCCCCATGGTTTCCCGCGCAGAATGCATGGCTAAAATGGGAATGCCCACATCCATGGTCCGCATGGGAAAGACGGCAGAGGAAATCGAACCCACCGTGGATCCACCCGGCTCATCAGAGCGATTTACATAGTGTTGCCAAGGAATATCTGCTTCATCACAGAGGGCCTTCACGGTCGCTTGTGCCACCGCATCCCCAGCATAGGATTGGCTAGCTGCAGACTTGAGAGCCAAGCCCTTATTCAACAAAGGATAGTTAGTAATATCATTCTTTTCTGGATGGTTAGGATGTAATGCATGAGCCACATCGGCAGATATCATAAACCCCTTAGCCATATCTTGTGCTAAGTCTTCAGCGCTTTTACCGATAGCACAATAGATGCGATTAACAATCTGTGGTAGCATCATAGAAGCGCCACCCTGTTTAGTTCGAGACCCCACCTCTTCATTGTCAAAGAGAATTCCTAAGCGGAGACCGGGTACATTTTTATCTGCCGCTTCTAGGAGGCCCTGAAGCACGGACCGGCAGGAGGTCAGATTATCTAACCGAGGGGCTGACACAAACTCATCATTAAATCCCAAGGTACACCCTCTTTCCACTGGATAGAGGGTAATTTCGTAGGAGAGAATATCGTCACGGTCACAGTCAGCCTCTCTAGCTAACAAGTGAAGCCAAGCATCATTTAAGTCCATCTCCTCCCCTTCCATCATAACTAAGGGGAGCATATCTACTTGCTTATTAAGCTTAACGCCATCATTTATTTTACGATTCATGTGTATGGCCAAATTAGGAATAATAGCCACAGGTCGTCGTGTATCTACCAAGACCGACTCCGTAGCAAAGGGCTTGTCACCCTTGAGCACAACCAGGCCTGCTGCCCCTAGGGGCCGGTCTAGCCAAGTATTCAGAATGAGCCCTCCATAGGCTTCTACATTGAGCTTTATATATCCCTTGGTATTGGTCACAGGGTTAGGCTTAACCCGAAGGGCTGGAAAGTCTGTATGGGCTGAGGCAATGCGGAGCATGCCATCCGCATCCCCTATGTGAAAGGCGCAAAGGGTTGTTCCATAGACATTCACCACATAGTCACCAGGCCCAAGGTCCCAAGCCTCTCCTAAAGATAGTTCTTGGAATCCTGCATCCACTAACTCTTGTAAACTCATATCCACCGTATGATAAGGGGAAGTGGACCCGTCGATATAGTGCAGTAATGATTGAATAGTATTAGACATAATTCTACCTCTACGATACTAGCTAATAACTACCCATATTATAAAGCAAATGAGCCTAGAATAGAACAAAAAAGAGACACCCTAGGGTGTCTCTTTTTTGTATCTGTTTTGTATTGTTTAAAATTATAGATTGGAAGCTTACCACATACCAAGAAGTTTCATCCAAGCAGAACCGATGCCTACGAAGATGATCAAGTTGATAATGGAAGCCATGAAGCCCAATTTCCACCATTCACCTTGTGATACATAGCCTGTGTTGAACAATACTGGTGCAGGACCTGCAGCGTAGTGAGTCAAGGACATGCAAAGGTTGGAGGTGAAAGCAATCATGAGCAATGTCAACATAACTGGAGCACCAGCACCGATAGCGATAGCAGAGAAGGCTACGAACATTGCAGAGATGTGAGCAGTCAAGGATGCGAATGCATAGTGAGCATACAAGTTAACGATAACCGCAAAGAGGAATGCGATAACCCAAGACCCGTCAGGTACGAAACCTTGTAATACAACTGTGAACCATTTAATGAAGCCCAATTTGGAAAGGAAGGTTGCAAAGGTCATCAATGTGCCCATCCATACCAAAGTATCCCATGCGCCTTTTTCAGATTTAACGTCATTCCATTTCAAAACGCCTGTAATGAGCAAGATGGAAATACCAAGCAAGGCTACTGTAGTAGCGGACAAATGGTTAATAGAAGATGTTGCCCAAAGGATCAAGGCCAAAATGAACACGCCGAGCATAACCCATTCTTGGAAGGACATTTTGCCCATTTGTTTAAGTTCATTTTTAATCATAGATTGCGCATCACGTGTATCCTTCATTTCTGGTGGGAATACGAAGGACAAGAACAATGGCATTACGATCAAGGAAAGAAGGCCTGGAACGATAGCTGCGATAGCCCATTCGCCCCATGTCAATTCAACACCGAAGGATGCTGCTGCAAGGGATGCAACCAAGGTGTTACCAGCCATGGATGTCATGAACATAGCAGATGTAATTGTATTAGATTGGTACACAACTTGTGTCAAGAAGGCACCAATTTTACGAGGAGCAGAGTCTGGTGTGGAACCGAAGGCTTCTGCCAAGGAACGAGTGATTGGATAGATAACCCCGCCAGCACGTGCTGTATTAGAAGGTGTTGCTGGGGATAAGATAAAGTCACTCAATTCAAGCGCATAGGCCAAACGCAAGGAGCTAGACCCGATAGCCGCAATCAAATTGTAGGCAATACGTTTACCGAGACCGGTATTAATAAAGCCACGAGAGAATAAGAAGGCAGCTACGATTAACCAGATAGAAGCATTTGCATATCCAGACAATGCGTCGCCAATTTTAAGAGTGTTTGTCAATGCAGCAATGGTAACCATAATCATAGCTACGCCGCCGATTGGCAATGGTTGAAGGATAAAACCTACGATAGTGGCTACAAAGATAGCAGCCAAGTGCCATGCTTGCGCACTCACCCCATCTGGAGTTGGCCAGAACCACATAGCTAGGCCAATGATGATAGGGATGAGCCAGTTCATCAAACGTTTCATTTGAATCTCCTCATCACTTGATAAATACAACTACAATACAACAGATAATCTATTAACTAAACCACTTAATTACCGTGGTAAAGCTACATCTTCCATATTTGTTGCGTCGATGTCTTCCAGGAGACCCTTGTCACAGAGCTCTGCAATTTCTGGGCGGATAGGCATCCGTTTAAGCAACATTAAGTCATATTTCTTCAACACATCTTCTACATGACTTTGGCCGAAGATGTTGTAGTCCTTATCATTATCTGGACAGTGGAAATACGCATAATTTTCCACAACCCCGATAATAGGCACCTTCATAAGATCTGCCATCTTGACCGCCTTTTCAACGATCATAGATACCAAGTCTTGAGGGCTTGTTACCAAGATGATGCCATCTAGGTTAAGGGATTGGTAAACCGTAAGGGCTACGTCACCCGTACCAGGAGGCATATCAACGAGAAGGTAATCAATATCTTCCCAAATAACTTCGGAATAGAATTGCTTTACCATGCCGCCAATTAAAGGACCACGAAGTACAACAGGATCTGTATCATGTTCCAACAAGAGGTTGGAAGACATAATTTGGATGCCTGTTTTTGTTTGGCATGGACGAACGCCTTCAGCATCGCCCATTGCTTTATCCTTAACCCCAAAGATATGAGGAATGGATGGACCTGTAATGTCCGCGTCGAGGATACCAACTTTGTAGCCCCGCCGTTGAAGAGAGATTGCGAGCAAGGAAGTAACAGAGGACTTACCAACGCCCCCTTTACCAGAGACAACCCCAATCACATGTTTAACCTTGGATTTAGGATGCAATGGTGCACGCAAATCTTGTTGTTGAGATGGACATCCACCAGCTTGGCCTTTAGAGGCACAGCCTTGAGAGGATGGACAACCTTGACAATCACTCATACTAAATACCTACTTTCTTGAGAGTAAAAAGAAACTCCCAGCGGACCTGTCTAACCTTAGACAAACCCGTCTATAATCCGTGTTTATTGTAGCAAAGCCCCCATTCTTCATCAATGGTTTAGGCTATGATAATAAGTTATGCAAATGTAACCAACGTCACACTTTCACAATCATTTTTTCTAGGCTCCGCCCCTTCTCCCCCACTAACTAAGGGATTGATAAAATGTCTACCCATACTGTACACATAGATAGGGTAGCTCATTTCATAAGTCATAAAAAAAATCTCCTAGTCACGAGGACTAGGAGGTTTCCTATAAGAGATGACTGCCTACTGGTTAGATTCAAATCAAAATCAGTCAATCCTATGTAATTAGTCGTTTCTACGGCCATCCTTATCGACCGCTCCACCAGTAGCTTTCTCCTGATTAGAACTACTCTCCCCTGCAGGCTTATCATGGAGGTGGAAATCGCCTTCTGCCTGTTCTTGCGCCAGATCACGTTCCTTAGCCCGCCGCATATACCACTTATAGGCCTTATAGATGCCATAGTAGATAATGAGGAAAATGACAGAAATGACCGCTAATCGACCCATATTATCATGGATGTTGACTAAGTCTTGGCCGATGGCCATCTCTACCGCTGTGGATGGGAACTTGCCGACTAAGTTAGCCACAATGTAATCCTTTACCGTAATTTGGGAGATAGCCCCCAAGGCCGTGATGAGGCCCGATGGGAAATAAGGAACTGTTCGAGCAAACAGCATAACCATAAAGCCATTTTGCTCAGAAAAGTCATCTAACTTTAAGAGAAACTTAGACTTATGGATAAGTGTATCCGCCTTATCCCGCAAGAGGTAGCGGAAGATAAAGAAGGATATGGTCACACCTACACATTCCCCAAACCAGGCTATAACAAGCCCTTCCCAGTAACCAAAGACCAAGGCAGAAGCCGTAGAAAAAACAATGGCTGGTAAAAAGCCCACCATATTGACGACTACGATGAGGTAGATGGTAGCCAAGACAGCCCAAGGGCCGTAACCCTTAAGGGTTTCAGAGATAAGCTGCATATCATGGCTGAGGATGATGCGGTGCATGGTGGCATAGAAGCTAGGATCTAGCCAGTGAACGAAGAGGGCCACCAAGACGAGGGAGCCTATGGCTCCCAACTTGATGGTCCATTCGATGTGTTTGGATTTTTTTTCTTCTTTCATAGGACCTTTCAGTCTTATTTAACCTCTACAATCCAACCTTCTGGAGCTTCTACTTCACAGTGTTGGATAGCGAGCAAGGTGTCATACAATTTCTTAGTGTATGGACCCATATCTTCCATACCTGCTGGGAACTTGATATCCCCTTCTTCTGTATGGATGCAACCCACTGGAGAAATAACTGCAGCTGTACCGCAAAGACCTGCTTCGGCAAAATCTTTCAATTCATCAAAGCGAACTGGACGGTGTTCCACCTTCATGCCCAAATAGTGTTCGGCTACATACATAAGGGAACGACGAGTAACAGAAGGCAAGATAGAATCAGATTTAGGAGATACCAAGGTGCCATCCTTAGTTACAAAAATAAAGTTAGCCCCACCAGTTTCTTCTACATACGTACGGGTTGCCGCATCAAGATACATGTTTTCTGCATAGCCATGTTCGTGAGCATCCGTAATAGCATAGAGGGACATAGCATAGTTGAGACCTGCTTTGATATGACCAGTCCCATGAGGAGCAGCACGGTCGAAGTCGGTAACACGAATGGTGATTGGTTTAGCCCCACCCTTGAAATAAGCACCTACTGGTGTAGTGAAGATACGGAATTGGTATTCATCCGCAGGTTTAACACCAATAACAGGGTTGGTCCCCATCATATAAGGACGAATATAGAGAGAAGCACCAGTTCCATAAGGAGGAACAAAGTCCTTGTTGGCCTTAACAGTTTCGATAACAGCTTCTACGAAGCGTTTTTCATCGAATGGAGGCATCACAAGGCGTTCTGCAGAATCATGGAAGCGCTTAGCATTGAGGTCTGGTCGGAAAATAACGATACGACCATCCTTAGTGTAATACGCCTTCATACCTTCAAATACGGTTTGTGCATATTGGAAAACACCAGCACATTCGTTTAATACAATATTGGCATCGGTGGACATTTGTCCTTGGTCCCAATGTCCATCTTTATAGTTAGATACAAAACGATATGGTGTTTGGTGATAGCCAAAACCAAGATTTTCCCAATCTAGTTGTTCACTCATAATAGAACCTCCTAAGTATCTTATAGTTCATATACTAAGTATAGTAACACTCTATTCTCGTTGATTCAATAGAATCACCCATAAAGATATCTTATCAGTATATAAATAAAAAACCACGGGACGCACTGACGTGACAACCCGCGGTTTCTCATGCTATGTAAGCTTCCACTAAGGCTTACAAGACTAAATTATTTTCAATTTTCTTGAGGCTCTCTAAGAGCTTATACAACTCTTCATCAGACAGGCCTGCCAAAGCCGCAGTCCTATGTTTGTCTACCAAATGTCCAATTGGGTCCATAAGGGCCTCACCCTTTTCTGTTAAGGCAATAAACTTGCCCCTTTGACCTGGCAAGCTATGTTTTTCAATCAGCCCTTTATCGTCTAGCTTAGCTAATGTTTTAGAAATAGCCGCCGCCTCTACGCCAAGCTCTTTAGCCAATTCCGTTTGCGATCGGTCTCTTCCTTGGTGAATAACCTTCATAATGGTCCATTCCGAAGAAAATACGCCCTTTCTTGAAATAACAGAATTTAAGCTCTTATTAAAAGCTCGCACAGTCTGTAGACACTGATAAATAACATCGTCTCTTTCCATAGGTCCCCCTATTTCACTCTATTCAACACACACTCTCCTTGGACGAAAAGCCTCCCCAGACTTTTCTTTGTTTATCGGCGGATAGCTTTTACCAAGCCAATCACAATAACCGCCCCTATAATAGAGGTAATCAATGACTGTAGGCCGAACCCATCTAGCCCTTTAACCCCAAAGAAGGTCAGCAAAATATAGTTGGCCAAGGTACCACCTACAAAGCCCGCTAAGATATTGGCAAGCTTACCCATTTTCTCATCGACATGCATAATCTTAGAGGCAATCCAGCCTGCTAAACCACCAATAATGATCCAGGAAATAAAACCCATATAAGTCTCCTTAGAAGAAAAAATAAGAACTAATTGAAGACTAATAAAAAAGAAAGAAACAAAGAGACTTCACATCTCCCTCATTTCTTTCCTAGTATAACTCATTCACATTGATTTCATCAAGTACTATATTGAATTTTTTCTAATTCAAGCAAAAAAGCCTTGCGTTCTAGGCCTCCTCCGTAACCTGTAATAGCGCCCTTAGCCCCCATAACCCGATGGCAAGGAACAATCAAGCTGATGGGATTAGCACCTGTAGCCCCACCTACGGCCTGAGCAGACATCTTAGGGCGACCGAGATCTTTCGCCAGGGCCTTGGCAATAGCCCCATAGGTCAGCGTTTGCCCGTAGGGAATAGTCTCAATATAGGCCCAAACGGCCTTTTGAAAGTCTGTCCCATGGAGTTCATAAGGAGGCGCTTGCAAGGAATCCGTGGACCGACCACAGAAGTATCCATCAAGCCAAGCCTCGGTCACTCGGAATACGGGCAAATGAACAAGAGGAATCAAATCTAGGTCACAAGGCCCCTCTTCTCCTTGGAAGTAGAGCTCTGTCAAAGTGCCCTCTCGGCCTATCATAATCATGGGCCCCACAGGAGATTGGTAGGTCCAGCGGACCTCTTGCCAGACTTGTGGAGCTTCTTTTTTATTCACGCCCATAGACAGCTTCCTCCTAAGTACACTAGATAGCCTTCTACTTTATAAGGTAAGGGCATAGGATTGATCCACAAAGGCCATCACATCTTCATCGTCCGCAGGCCCTGACAAGAGGATGGACAACCAGTGTTTCTTATTCATGTGATAGGCGGGACCATAGCCCGCTTCTTGTTTATAAAAATCCACATCTTCTGGGTCCGCCTTAATGACCAAGAGGTCGCATTCCGTGGAGTTAACCATGGACCGGGGACCCTCTTGCTTGATATCTACCGATGTGGTATCCACATTCATGATGACGGCGAACCACTTGCCATTTCCAGGATGACGGAAAACCGCATAATCCGGATAGGTATCCCAAAGATATTGGGGTTCCACATCATAACGCTCACTTATGTAGTTCATAATATCAAAACGGTTCATAGGAAGACCCATCCTATTCCTCTAACTAACCCTTACTAGAACGACGTCCTTGCCGTCTTTCTTCAATCGCTTGTATCCGTTGCCGGCGTTGCCACCACTTGGAGAAGAGAACGCGAATGAAAATAAGGGCTATAAAGCCGATGGTAATAAAGGTATGATAAGGAGCTAAAACACCTTTAACCAAATCATCTTCTAAGAACATACCCGCCCCTGCATAGGCAAGAATAGCACCACCTATATAGAGAATAATAGGGAATCGTTCAATAATCTTGATGAAGAGGCTAGACCCAAACATGATGATAGGAACGGTTACTAGAATACCAGCGATAGCAATGCCCATATGACCGTTAGCTGCTCCAATAACGCCTAGAACATTATCGATGGACATGATACCATCCGCTACAACGATAGTAGTAATAGCTGGGATAAGGGCATCCTTAGCTTCGATCTTATGTTCCTTATCATCGTCGGAGATGAGAGAATGAGCGATGAAGAGGAGGGCTATACCACCAATCAGGCGGAGGGCAGGAATGTTGTTAATAGCTTCAACAAAAACAAAGGCCATAATAAGACGAAGGATAATGGCCCCTATAGTACCACCTAAAATGGCCTTTTTTTGTAGGTGGGCAGGCAAATTTTTAGCAGCCATACCGATAACGATGGCATTATCCCCTGCCAAGAGAATATCGATTAAGACAATCTGTAACATGGCTATCAAACCAGCAGTACTAAATAATTCCAAGTATGTGTCCTCCTATAAATATCGAATAGAATGAATTTATTATACCATGGCCCTACTCAGGAAATACATAAATTTGTTATAATACTAGATACTGTTTAGACATACTACTAGACACTGTTAAGTCTAAATTCTGGAGGTATTGTATGCACCCGACACAAACATTCACAGAAAAAATCTGGGTCTTTTTGCGGTTAGTTTGGCCTATGACAATCACCCAGTTTGCCCTCCTTGGAGGCTCTTTTATCGCCGTTTTTTTAACAGGTCAATACGGGACCACAGACCTAGCTGGTATGTCTGTGGGTTATAACATATGGATAGCCTTCTACATGGGAGCTATGGGAACTCTCTTGGGCATTACCCCTATACTATCTCAACTCTTAGGAGCCAGAAAAACTGATACGATTACTACCATTGTCCAACAGGGTCTTGTTATCGCAACAGCCATTGCTATCAGCATGTTGCTCTTAGGCTTCATAACCCTTCGGCCCTTCCTCAACTTTCTCAACATGGACCCCGCTGCTCTAGAGGTAACTATGGCCTATATGAAGGTCTTTGCGATCGGTGTTTTTCCCCTCTTGTGGGGCTGTACCCTGCGTAATACCATAGATTCCCATGGCCTTACCGCCTATTCCATGGCAACGGTTATCTTCTCCTTCTTTCTTAATTTATTCTTCAACTATGGTCTTATTTTAGGACACTTTGGCCTCCCTGCTCTAGGCGGTGTGGGTGCTGCCTGCGCTGTTGTTATTACCATGTGGGCTAATTGCCTTATTTTTGCCCTTATCTGTTCCCTCCATCCCAAGCTCAAAGGATATAGATTTTTTAGTTTCTGGCAAGGCCTTCGGTGGACTTATATCAGAGAACAGCTAGCTGTTGGGATTCCCATTGGGTTCTCAATCTTTTTCGAAGGGTCTATCTTCTCTATAGCAGGCCTCCTTATGGTACAATTTGGAACCCTCGTTGTCGCCGCCCATCAGGCTGCTATCTCCTTCACCAACATTTTCTATTGCTTCCCTCTCTCTATTTCTATGGCTTCCACTATTGCTGTAGCCTATGAACTAGGGGCCAAAAACAAGGTAGCTGCCAAAGCTTACTCCTATATAGCCAGAGGCCTTGCAATTATCATAGCTATCATCCTCTGTGCCTATTCATTCACCCACTTGGATACCATTGCATCTTGGTTCACACAAGATGAGGAAGTATTCACCCTAATCAAGTCCTTCCTCTCCTATGCAGTCTTTTTTGCCGTTCTCGATGCTTTTGGGACTCCTTTGCAAGGAATTCTCAGGGCCTATAAGGACGTACAAATAATTTCTACTATAGCTCTCATCTCCTATTGGGGTGTGGGAATCTCCTTATCCTATCTCTTAACCATGATTATCCCTATGGGTCCCTACGGGGTTTGGATTGGCCTTCTTTCTTCTGTAGCAGTCGCAGCCGTCCTCTATACCATCCGCACCTGGTATATACAACATAAATAAACTTGAACAAACTATAAAAGACGCTCTCAGCAAAAGCCATGATTCCCTTCGGAATAGTGGCTTCCTAACTGGAAGCGTCTTTTCTTATGGCCACCAGTAACTAAACTGAATGGCTACTTATTTTTTCTTAAAGAAGCCGAGTCTCTCTATATGGCTAAGACCAATCGGCAAGTATTCTTCTGGGCTCAGCTCATGATAATCATCTTGCGAAGTATCATAAATAGGCATACCTTCCATAGCCGCCAAGATATCCGCCTCTGGTTTAGGCTCCTTGAGAATCGACATAATTTCTAAATCAATGGAATTAATATAAGGAGCTGCTTCATTATCATGGGTACCTAAGACAACTCGACCTTGGCCTGCACCTAAAATCAAGGCTGCTACAAAATTGGTGGTTTCCGTTGGCACATAGACTTGGTTAGATTGGTAGGCTACTAATTTGCTTGAATGACACGAGAAAGCAAGCCGCCCTTCAATCATATGAGTGGCTATGATTGTAGCCAAATCTTCCTCATAGGCAAGAGGCATTCTTTCTAACATATCGTCAAAAGTAAAAGTATCCTCTTTACCTATAAAGTATTGGTAGGCCTCTCGTATAGGAGCATGAGGAATCGTATCTAAAATAGACTCCCCTTCTAGTATACGGAAATGGAACTGTTCTAATAGGTCTGCTGTAATGGAGGAAAGGCCCGTATGTCTGTGATAGTGACTTAACCCTGTCGTTTGTGGATGCCCTTGATAAGGAGCTAGCTCTTAGCTTGGTCAAACTGGCACAGGATGACCGAATTGGACAGGAGCAATATTTAGATTTTCTCTTGAATACGTCTTTTAGAAAGTCAATTCTGGTCAAAGCTTCTCAGAACCATAAAAAAATCCTTAGTAAACATACGGGCCTTTCCTCCATTACAGCAGACCTATTAGAACAGTTCCATTTCCGTATACTAGAAGGGGAGTCTATT
>CAKPUJ010000009.1:0-40008 GCA_934191645.1 uncultured Veillonella sp.
AATGAAAACCCGCACTCTGGCTTATGTCCAATTCTTAAGAATTGGTTACCTTACATTGTTCAGTTTTCAAAGATCTGCACCAGCGTTTCAACATTCGTTGTCGACTGGCGACTTGATTATAATATCAAATGCATTTTTCAATGTCAAGTGATATTATTACAACTTTTTGAACAAAACTCACTTACCCGTCCCTTACAAGTCAGATAGGATTGTTTAATCCAAAAAATTAACAGCACCTTCTTGTGCTGTGTTGTCATTATATGACAGACCTACTATGTCCGCAAGCCTTTTTTAGCCCCTTTTTCCTATAATTTTTATGAATTTGAACGCTTTTATTGGCCTCCTTTTTATTGGTCAACATCATCCGAATAATTACTACTAATTCTATGCAATTCATTCGATTTTATAAATCCAATTATAGTTATTCACAAAAAACTCCTATTAAGCGATACCACTATCGCTCAATAGGAGCTACATATATGTTATTGGATATTCTCATAAGGTTCACTATATCGACGCGTTACAAAATGATATAGCAACAACATGATAAGAACAACTGCTAAGCAGATACCATACATGGGACTAAAGCCCATGGCATTGACAATCACAGAGAGAATTGTCGCCCCTACCCCGATGGATATGTCCATTCCCAGGAAAAAGGTTGCTGTTGATATGCCAGCACGCTCAATAGGTGCCACTTGAACCGCCAAAGCCTGGAAAGCTGGCATTACAGACCCATAGCCCAATCCTAGAATAGGTGCGGCTATGAGAATCATAATATAGGAGCTTTGAAAGGCCAAGAGGGCTACCCCTATGCCAAATAAGACCAGACCTGGGTAGATTAGAGCTTCAGGACCGAACTTAGTATAGGCTGGGCCCGCAAATGGTCGACTTATAACGATAGCCAACGCATAGAGGCCAAAGAAAGCAGACCCCCACATAGCTTGGTTCATTTGACTTAAGAGAATCGGTACAAAAACGATAACGCCAGAATAGACAAAACCTAAGAGGAGGGCCATGAACATCCAAGGTAAAGACCGCCGTTCTATAAATTGATCAATAGACCACCGAGAACCCTTGTGATGGACTGGTTTAGCTATCTCTATAGAAAGGCGCTTACAATTAGCTGTCACAAAGCAAGCTAAAGCAATGCCCGTCAACAGGATGAACAAGCCTATATCTCCCTGGCTATTAAGTACAAACAAACCAAGGGCGGGGCCCACTACCATAGCTACATTAGAAAAGACCGCAAACATGGAGATTCCCTCTCCTCTTCGCTTCTTAGGGATAACCATGACAGCAATGGCTGCGGTGATTGTCGTGCCAAGGGCAAAAATCATACCATGTAGACCTCGCAAGAAGTAGATAAGCTCCATGGACCGCACCCAATTAAAAGCACCCATAATGAGGAGAAATAGAATTGTCGATCCTAAGAGGACCCATCGTTTATCGAAAGAATTCATAATCTTTCCCGCTAAAGGCCGCATGATAATAGTCCCAACTTGGAACCAGGTCATAGCTAAACCTGCCTCTATAGCGGTTCCGCCCCACATGAGAATGACAATGGGCAATGTTGCAATCAGCATATACTGAGTCATATAAAAAAGGGCATTAGAGGTTCCTAAGCCTAAAAAGGATAGGTTCCATAAACGTTCCTGGTCCATCCACTACCTCCCTAAGGGCCTATCTTCTAAGAGAAACCCTCTTAGTTAACTATGTTAATACATAAAAGAGCACCCTCCCTAAGGAGAGTGCCCTCATACAGGTCTTTTTACACTATACACCTGACACTGTGACTTGGTAATTAAGCATTAGCCTTATTGCGCATATCATTCTTGTCGCGAGACTTCCAAATAGACCAAATGGAGGTAGCCACACAGATAGCAGAGTAAGCACCAGAAATAAAGCCTACAATCATACACAAGGCAAAGTTCTTAGTAGTATCCCCACCGAAGATATAAAGAGAACCAGTAGCGAACAAAACGGTCGATAAGGTATAGATAGACCGGTGGATAGTTTGCTTAATAGAATCATTAGCCAAATCAGCAAACGAATCCGTCCGCTTATGGGTATGTGTATTTTCACGGATCCGGTCAAAAATTACAACCGCTTCGTTCATAGAATAACCAACTACCGTTAAGATAGCTGCCAAGAAAGAGGCATCGATTTCCAATTGGAAGAAGGAGAAGACCCCTAATACCATGATCATATCGTGGAAGATAGCCGTCAAGGTAGAAACAGCTACACGCATTTCAAAGCGATAAGAAATATAGGCCGCCAAAACTAAGAAGGCTACTACCAAGTTCAAGATGGCATGTTTAGTCACTTCGGAACCGATAACTGCACCTACTGTTTCAATCCTCTTAACTTCGTTAGGACCTACATTGGTAGCCAAGGAAGAGAGGATTTCCTTGGATTCTTCAGCAGATAGGTTACGGGTACGAATCATAATTTCATGACCGGACTCACCCGATTCCCCTTGTCCTGATACTTGAATCGTAGCTCCTTCTAAGCCAAAATTCTTAAGATCATTCCGCACATCTGATACCTGCGTGGTTTGCGCAAATTGAATATCCAAAATGGTACCACCAGTATAATCGATACCAAAGTTAAAGCCCTTAAAAAAGATGGATAAAAGAGAAAGTATTACCAAGGTGGAAGAAAGAATGAACCACCAACGATGATGTTTTACTACGTCAAATCGCATTATTTCTTCCCTCCTTTACCAGCACTATCTTTAGACATAATGGACTTTCCTGGAGATACATTCACACCATACCAGAATGGGTGATCTGTGAAATTGCATTCCATGAGAGACCGCAACAAGAAACGGGATACAGTAATAGCCGTAAACATGGATACGACAATACCAAGAGCCAACGTGATGGCAAAGCCTCGAATTGGCCCAGACCCCATAACGATAAGGATGACTGCTGTAATAACAACGGACGTATTGGCATCCAAGATAGTAGTGAAAGCCCGGCGGAAACCAGTTTCAATGGCCATACGAAGGGACTTAGCCCCCCAAGCCACTTCTTCCTTAAAGCGTTCGAAAATCAAAATATTAGCATCTACCGCAACCCCCATGGATAAGATGATGCCCGCGATACCTGGCAAGGTAAGTGTGGCATTAAGGGCGAACGGTTGCAAGCAAAGCAAGGTAATCATTACGAACACCAACATAGCCAAGGTAGCTACAAAACCTGCAAAACGATACAAGAGAAGGAGGAAGATGACAATCAAGGCCAAGCCTACGCCAAAGGCCATGACGGATTTATCTTTAGAGTCTTGCCCCAAAGATGGACCTACTGTACGTACTTCCATTACTTTTAACTTAACAGGAAGAGCCCCGGACCGAAGCAAAAGTGCTGTTTCATTAGCTTCTTCCAAGGATTTTGAACCAGTAATTTGTGCATGACCACCAGTGATGGCTTCGCGGATAACAGGTGCTGTTAAGACTTGATCATCCAAGGAAATAGAGAAAACCTTACCCACATTACGAGATGTATAAGTGGCAAACTTTTGGCCCCCTTCATCAGTCATATCAAGGGTGATAACAGGATTACCAGATTGGTCTTTAGCTGCCTTAGCATCCTTAAGGTCGTTACCGGTCATAACCACGTTGCCCTTATCGTCCTTAAACTGAAGGACTGCGGTTTTACCGATAGTTCTAATCGCTGCATCAGGATCATTTTCACCTGGCAACTCAATAATAATACGCCGTTGACCCTCCCGTTGAATAATCGGTTCAGTCAAACCCATTTCATTAACCCGGCGTTCTAGAATTTTAATAGCTCGGTTAATAGAATCGTCATTAACCTCCCCTTGATCGGAATCTTCCGCTTCCAATACAATGTGGGTCCCCCCTTGCAAATCAAGGCCTTGCTTGATATTGGTGGCAAGTGGAACAATAGCGGCTACGAAAACGCCAATAATAATGACGATGAGCGCTAAAAATTTAGCAATAGCTGTACCTCTCACTACTATGCCCCTTTCTAAATTTACTTATCAATAGGAATGAATCCATTTTCTGTAAGAATACCTTCCATAGGTCGATCATGATCATCCATAGGAATAATCGTATCAGATATCTGCATGGACCAAGCAGTAGCAACAAAATGCCCTGAACGTACGCGCTTGAGGAATCGATCATAGTATCCATTCCCCATACCCATACGCCCCCCCTTTCGGTCGAAACAAAGGCCTGGTACAAGAACCAGGTCTATGTCTTCTGGCTCTATAAGGTCAAAGGGCCTTTTAGGCTGCCTGATATGTAAAACACCCCGGTCCAAATCATCCATAGACCGCAGACGAACGGCTATCATCTCTGTCTTACTCGTACAAACTGGTACATAGACTGCTTTACCATCAGCCAAAGCTCGCTCAATCACCCCATCTAGGTTAGCCTCTTTAGGCATGGCTAGGTAAGCCATCAAGGTGTGAGCTGCTTGATACTGGGGATATGCCAATACGGCCTCTTCTAACCCCTTTGCCCAACGCTGACAATCAGCAAGCGTTAAAGCAGCGCGCTTCTGCTTATAAGCAAGGCGCACTGCTTCTTTGGATGTCATTATTTTGCTTCCTCAGTAACAACATTAGCAATCGCGGATCGAGCCACATCCAAATTCACGTTATGAGCCACTTTAATGGTCAAACGGTCACCTTGAATGTTGATGATTTCCCCGTAGATACCGCCAACTGTAATAATTTTAGCCCCCAATTGAAGACTATCCAATAAGTTCTTACGTTCTTTTTGTTGTTTCTTTTGTGGACGATAAAGCAAGAAGTAAAAGATAATAATCATCAAAAGAATCGGCCAAGATGCCTGTAACATTTCTTCTAAGTTACCCATAGTATTCCTCCATTTAAATACATATACTTCTAAGTATAGCTAGCGACCAGCCTCTTGACTAGTCTTTTTTAGTTTTTCTTCAGCTAAGCAGGCCTACTTTTTAAAGTGAGCCCAAAATTCCTCCCGAAAAGCTGGGAATCGATCTTCCAAGATAGACTGCCGCATACGACGCATAAAGTCTAATAGGAAGTAAAGATTATGGTAGGTCACAAGTCGCAAGGCCAACATTTCCTCCGCCTTATAAAGATGGCGGATATAGGCACGGGAATAATTGCGACAGGCATAACAACCACAACCTTCTTCAATAGGGCCCCAATCATGGGCGTATTGAGCATTACGTAGGTTAACGCGACCAAAGCGTGTCATGGCCATACCATTACGGGCTACCCGTGTCGGGTATACGCAATCGAACATATCAATACCACGGGCTACCCCTTCTACCAAACAATCAGCTGTGCCAACTCCCATGAGGTAGCGCGCCTTATTAGTAGGCAATAAGGGCGTGGTATGCTCTAAAATTTCATTCATTAGGTCATGAGGTTCCCCTACGGACAAGCCTCCTATAGAATACCCCTCAAAATCCATACCCACTAAATCCTTAGCAGACTGGGTTCTTAAGTCCTTATACATGCCTCCCTGAACAATTCCAAACATGGCTGTTTTATCAGACTTACGGGCCTCTTGACAACGGGCTGCCCAACGGGTGGTTCTTTCAGTAGACCGCTTAGTATAGTTGAAGTCCGATGGATAAGGAATGCATTCATCAAAGGCCATGGCAATATCAGAACCAAATTGCTCTTGTACCTTTGTAGCGATTTCAGGAGAAAGGAATTGCTTGGACCCATCAATATGAGACCGGAAGGTAACCCCTTCTTCCGTAATCTTCCGCATATCTCCCAAGGAGAACACTTGAAAGCCACCAGAATCAGTTAGGATAGCCTGGTCCCAATTCATAAACTTATGAAGACCACCAGCCTCCTCAATCAGGTCAGCTCCAGGGCGGAGAAAGAGGTGGTAGGTATTGGATAGGATCACCTGAGATCCAATTGCCTTCAGCTCCTCTGGCGTCATAGTCTTAACAGTTGCTTGCGTTCCCACCGGCATAAACATAGGTGTCTGGTAGGTCCCATGTGGTGTATGCAAGAGTCCTGCACGAGCACCCGTATGGGGGCATTCTTTTTGTAACTCGTAGGATACGATCATAGAGAGCCTCCTTTCTTATTGAATTATCTAAATTACTAAAGTATTTAAGTTTCTATATGTATAATGGCAAGCAGTTACTAGTCATTAATTAGCGAATAAACATGGCATCACCGAAGGAGAAGAAACGGTATTTCTCCTTAACAGCTACTTGGTAAGCAGCCAAGCAGTGTTCCCGCCCAGCCAAGGCTGAAATAAGCATGAGCAAGGTGGATTGTGGCAAGTGGAAGTTAGTAATCAAGGCGTCCACTATCTTCCATCGGTAACCAGGATAGATAAAGATTTGGGTCCAGCCAGACTCAGCCCGCAAGGTTCCATCTTCATTGCTCGCAGATTCCAAGGTTCTCACAGAGGTAGTCCCTACAGCGACAATCCGTTTGCCATTCTTCTTGGCCTCGTTAATAGTATCAGCCACTTCTTGACTAACCGTATAAAATTCTCGGTGCATATCATGATCTTCAATAACTTCTTCCGATACTGGCCGGAAGGTGCCAAGTCCCACATGAAGGGTGACAAAGGCAAGGGTCAATCCCTTGGCCTTAAGAGCCTCTAGAAGTTCTGGAGTAAAATGTAGTCCCGCTGTCGGTGCTGCTGCGGAGCCTTTTTCCGCGGCATAGACAGTTTGGTAGCGGTCTTGATCATGTAAGCGTTCATGTATATATGGAGGCAATGGCATTTCACCCAATTCTTGGATGATTTCATCAAACACTCCATCAACCGCAAACTCTACAATGCGCCCCCCAAAATCCGTCTTTTCTAAAACAGTGCAGGACAGTCGATCATCAAAGACGATCACTTGCCCTACTTGACACTTCTTACCAGGCTTAACCAGACATTCCCAACGATTATCTCCAAGAGGGGATAAAAGGAGGACCTCCACCTTGCCACCAGACCCTTGTCGGTGCCCATATAAGCGAGCTGGTAATACTTTAGTATTATTAAAGACCAAAACATCCCCATCGGACAATTCATCCACGATTTGACGAAATGCCGCTCTATGTTCAACCGCTCCTGTTTCCTTATCGAGCAACATAAGTCGAGACGAATCACGAGGCTCTACAGGATGTTGGGCAATTAGTTCTTCTGGCAAATTATAATCAAAATCTGTTACTTTCATTCATTCTGTCCTTATTAATACCATTTATCAATCTGAATGCCGGTATAATAGTGGTTCAAAATCTTCTTATAGTATTCTCCATTATTAGGCCCTTTTTGTGCCATTTCATAGGCCCCCCATTGGCTAAGTCCTAATCCATGTCCCCAACCATGTCCTAAGATATAAACCACATCATTCTTACGGGTAAAGGTGTGATAAGAGCGACCTGGTTGTTCTTGCACAGATGGCTTATGGTTGACGTAAAAATCAAAGAGGGTAGACTTAAGCCCCAAAATGGACCGCAATTGATCACCGGTAAGAGTAACTTTCTTAGAGGCACCAATAAAGGTAGCTTGCTTGACGCGACCCGATATACCACGATCTCTGGTTTCTAAAGGGGCCCGTCCCATAGGTGTAAGTTCAATCTTTTTAAGAGACCCCACGTTTTTACCTGCCGCCCTAAGCTTAGCTTCTAAATCATGTCGACTAGTAGTGATAAGCCAGGACCTCGTACCTTCATGAGTAGAGTAATCCTTAACTCCCTTGAGATAAGGTAGGTCATTTCCCCACACATTAACAGCACTCTCAGTATAACCTCCCCCATCGGAGTGGAAGAGAGCATTAATAGGCTGGCCTCCATAGGTCATAACCATACCTTGCGTATGTTGTACCGCCTTACGGGTTGCCTGGGTCTCCCCTTCCTTACCCTTATAAACTTGGTAGTCTGTAGAAGGTGTTACATCATAGTCTTGGCCCTTGGCCTTGGCCATATTATTAAGGGCATAAGTCCGTGCAGCTACAGCCTGTGCTTGCAAGGCAGCTTGTGGCCATGATGGTGACATTTCATAAGGAAGAACCCCCGCCACATAATCTTCTAAACCAACTTCATTAATGAGTCGCATGCCCCCATTGCGAGCGATGATTTTGAGTCCTCCGTGATAGGATTGGCCTAGGGCTGTAAAAGACCCACCTGCGCCAATCGGTTTAATATGCGCTGTAGGGCCCACCGCTTTACCGTTGACCTTAACCGTATTACCAGATACAGTCACCTTAAGATCTCCTGTGGCAGAGAAGGATTTCTTGCCCCCTACTACCTTAGCCCCTGAGGAAAGGCTAACAGGTAGGGTTTCCGTGCGGCTGCCCAAAAGGACCCGGACCGTTGGTTCTTGACTATATCTAACAAGCGATTTAGAGGAAATAGAATTGCTCTCTTGCTGGCCTTTTCTAGATGCTACAGGCGCATTAGTATGAGTCTTCTTAGTAGACTGAGTAGAAGTAATTACCTTGCTAGGCTTTGTCTTATGTTCAGTCTGAACTCGCTTAGCACTATGCACTACTGTGTTAGAAGTAGCAGAAGTAATCCCCATTGTAACCAAACTAGTGCCTGTAAAAAGTGCCGCCATGATGGTAGCTTTCAATTGTTTAGAAAAAATCATGAGCGATCAGCCTCCGTAAAAGGAATTCCTAGGTGGTCATAGGCGGCCTTAGTCGCCATTCGTCCCCGTGTCGTGCGAGACAAGAAGCCCAACTGCATAAGATATGGTTCGTACACGTCTTCAATAGTTTCTCGTTCTTCTGATACAGCTGCCGCAATAGTATCAATTCCTACTGGGCCGCCCTTAAACTTTTCAACAATGGTGTGAAGAACCCGACGATCAATCCGATCCAAACCCTTAGGATCAATATCCAAACGAGACAAGGCTTCATCAGCTATGTCCTTATCAATCACACCATCGCCTACCACTTGAGCAAAATCGCGCACCCGTTTGAGAAGACGGTTAGCAATCCGCGGTGTTCCTCGAGAGCGTCTTGCTATTTCAGTGGCCCCTGATGGCTCAATACCGATATTAAGGATATCAGAAGCCCGGCTTACAATCAATTCTAATTCCTTTTGTTTATAGTATTCCAAACGGGCAATCACGCCAAAACGATCTCGCAAAGGAGCTGCCAAAGAACCAGCCCGAGTCGTTGCTCCTACCAAGGTAAAATGGGGTAAATCTATACGAACAGACCGGGCGGATGGTCCTTTACCGATGATGATATCCAAAGCATAGTCTTCCATAGCCGAATAGAGAACTTCTTCTACCGACCGAGACAGGCGATGGATCTCATCAATAAAGAGAAGGTCATTATCATCCAAATTGGTTAAGAGGGCCGCTAGGTCCCCGGCTTTCTCTATCGCAGGACCAGAGGTCACACGAAAGTTTACCCCCATCTCATTGGCAATAATACCAGCTAAGGTGGTTTTACCAAGGCCAGGCGGTCCATAGAGGAGAACATGGTCAAGGGCTTCGCCCCGCTGTTTAGCCGCTTGGATAAAGATGTGCAAATTTTCTTTTGCCTTTTCCTGGCCAATGTATTCTTTAAAATAGCGAGGGCGAAGGCTATACTGCCACATATCCTCCTCTTGCTCGCCCTTACCCACTAGGCGTTCATCTTCTACCATGCTTACCGTCCTTTCCCAAGTTCTTTAAGGGCTGCCTTAATAAGGGCTGCCGAGTCCAGTTTGCCATCGTTAAGGCCATCTACAATAGAGCTGACCTCATCTTGGCTATAGCCCAAGGATACCAACGCTTCAATCGCTTCCCCGCAAGCTCCGCTTTGCCCCACCCCAATGGGTTGGATAGCTGCTGCTGTATCTAGCTTTATAGTCGACATCTTAGCCAACTTATCCTTCAGTTCCAAAACCAAACGTTCCGCCGATTTTTTGCCAATTCCGGGCAATTTTGTTAGGGTTTGAACTTGGCCATTAATAACTGCCAATGTAAAGGCCTCCGGCGACATACCAGACAAGATGCCCAAGGCTACCTTAGGACCTATGCCAGATACAGAAATTAGGAGGATGAAGAGATCATATTCCTCTTGTGTGGAGAAACCATATAAAAGAATAGCATCTTCACGCACATGGGTATACGTAAAGAGAGTCACTTCCTCCCCTTCGATCAAGTTTGCCCTAGTGGTAACAGGTACATAAACCCGATATCCAACGCCATGCACATCCACATAGCAGCAATCGTTAAAGAGATGGGTCACGATACCTCTTACATAACCGATCATACTTGTACTCTCCTTCTTAAACGCTCCCCGTGGGATGAATGAGCTGTGCAAATAGCACAGGCCAAGGCATCCGCCGTATCATCTGGCTTTATTTTCTCCCGGATACCGAGTATATTCATAGTCATCTTAATAACCTGTTGCTTGGTCGCCTGTCCATACCCTACAACAGCTTGTTTAATTTGTGGTGGTGTAAATTCGTAAATAGGTAGGCCTTGTTGCTCTGCTGCCAAAAGGAGGACACCACGGGCTTGAGCCACCGTAATTGCTGTCGTCACATTACGATTAAAGAAGAGCTTTTCTATGCCAAACTTATCAGGCTTGTAGTTTTCCAAGAGGTCAGACAAATCATTAAAGAGGATTTCCAAACGCTCTGAATCGGTCTTATCTGGCGTCGTTATAATAGACCCGTATGTTACCGGAATTAACTTACTGCCCACCACATCAATGATGCCATAACCACAGATCGCTGTTCCTGGGTCAATACCCATAATCCGCATGTGTCTACCTCCCCTCTAGCATAAAAATAAGATAAGTCCTAGACTCATCCACATAAATTTGCTATTTAATTATAGCATAAAAAGCCCTTTATTTATGGTCATTTTGAATTTTATCAATATTTATTTCATATTTTTTTCAGCATGCAAAAAAGCCACCCCTGAAGGGTGGCTTTCTTGTATGATTCTATGCCCCTAGGCTAGTACAAGACTAACAATGCCATAAATAAGGCAGATAAGGCCGATGGCTGCCGCCAAGCCAATGATGTAAAGTGCATAGGTGGATACGAAGGTAAGGAGTGGCAAAATATATTTTGCAGAGAACTCCATGGATTTGCCCATTTGTTGAACAGACTTAGTATCCTTTTTCATCTTTTTAAAGCGAGGATCAGACTTAGCCGCATGTTGGAATTTCTTTTCCCAACCCTTTTTAGACATAGCCTTATGGAGCATGTTCTTTTGCGCAGTTGCATACGATGCGAACCAAGTTACAAAATCCTTATGGCGAGAAAAAGCTTCACTTACAGTCAACGGCTTACGTTGACCAGAATTTTCCTTCCAGAATTTTTTGAGTTTCCATTGCATGGTGCAAACCACACCAGCAAGAGCTAACAAGAGAATGCCTAATACAATCATGATGTACCCCTTTTCTAAAACCTATTCTTCATCATCTGGCAACAAGCCGTTATGGAATACATCTTGTACGTCATCCAAGTCTTCCAAGGCATCCAACATTTTTTGCATTTTTTCTGCATCTTCCCCATTGAGTTCCACATAGGTATCTGGCACCATGGAAATCTTAGCCACTTGGGTCTCAATACCCGCATCAGCTAAGGCAGCTTCTACCGCATCAAAGCCTTCTGGAGTTGTGTAAATTTCAAAAGCACCATCTTCAGACTTGAAGTCTTCAGCACCTGCATCGAGGGCAATCATCATCACTTCTTCTTCGTCATGGCCCTCTGCATCGATAACAAAAATGCCCTTGGATTTAAACATCCAAGCTACGCAGCCAGTCGCGCCCAAGGAACCACCATTTTTAGAGAAGGCATGGCGCACATCGGCAGCGGCCCGGTTCTTATTATCGGTCATAACATTAACCGTTACAGCTACACCGTTAGGACCATATCCTTCGTAAACCATTTCTTCATAAGCTGCTGCATCGCCAGCACCTAGGCCCTTGTCGATAGCGCGTTTAATATTATCCTTAGGGATGTTATTTTCACGAGCTTTTTGCAAAACCAATTTAAGGCGCATATTGCCTGTAGGGTCTGCACCACCCATGCGTACAGCCACAGTGATTTCACGGCTGATTTTAGTAGTAACCTTTGCCTTTAAGGCATCCGTTTTTCCTTTTTTATGTTTAATATTCGCCCATTTAGAATGTCCAGACATAATGCCCTCCTAGTCACAACTACTAGGTCTAGAGGAGTCTCTTCCCCTCCGGCCTATTATTCTTTAGTCCACCATGCTTCGCCCCGCAAGCGATCCAAAATGATTGAAACGGCGCTGCGCACGGATAAATGATTATATTGCCCATGGCCGTAGACTGGCTCCAAAATGTAGTCAAAGTCTTCCATAGTTTCTTTAGTCATACCATAGCCGGTACCAAATAATACTAACACAGGACGGTCGCCATTTTCAATGGTTCTACGCATCCAGGCATAGGATACGGTATTATCATAGGTCCTAGCATCAGTCGTGGCAATGATGGGCTTTTGACCCTCTAATTCCACAATTTTTTCTATAGCCGATCGAATGGAGTTAACCAGCTCAACCCCGCTGAAAGCATCCTTGCGATCCGGATTATAAGTAGACCCAAAACCAGTCTTCCAATGGTTCATAATGGTAGCCGCTAATTCGCGTTGAGCTGGTATGTTATGAATGATAAAATACTTAGACACATCGTACGTAATCGATGCACGGGCAATATCGTGAATATCATAGTTTGTGATAGCTGTCGTAATGACATCCTTGTGCTTATTCATTATAGGATAGTGAACAAGCCCTATATATAAATTAGCCAAAGCCTTATATCTCCTGTGTTTTTTAAATTTTGTTTACCGTGATTGATCATTCAACTACTAAAGGCATAAAATAAGCTTCCGTGCCAGCGATTTTCTCTGGTGAAAAACGGCACCCCACGGCAGAGGGTTTACCGCTTAGCATACAGCAGGACAAGGTCAAATACCCATCTTTAGTGCCAGAATCAACCCTATGGCGAAAAACCTTTTGCTGGATAAAGTCTTGGTACATGAGTCGATTGCTATCTCGGCAAACAATATCATCGTAGTTATCTACTTCTTTTTCCAAATGGACCTGAGCCTCACCATTTCGCTTTTCCATCACCTTCACGTGGCGGCCTTCCCGCCCCCAAATTTCCTTTTGAATATAAGAACCATCTGCTAAAGCAGAAAAATCATTTTCAAAATAAGATGGCACCAGATAATCTTCAATGAGCCTACGCTCTTGAGGCGTGAAGAATCGGTTCGTTAAATAGAGGGCGTAGACCAAAGCCATAAAGGACTTATTCTGCATGATAATAGCCTCCGGTGGATTAAAGAGGGCAAATTTATCCTCTTGATAGAGGTCCAAGAAATAATGTCCTAAAGGCTCCCCATCCGGCGTGGTCTCATCGATGAGAAGTTCCATAGGATGGAGACGATAAAGGCCTGCTGCATAAGCCCCATCATCAAGCGGGATGCCACCTGGATCAATAGCCATATCATAAAGGGACAAAAATCGAGCATCCATATGAGGGCGAGCGACCTTCATCTCTTTCATGAGAAAACGCGTGGTCGCCGCATCCTCTATATAATCATCAAAGCAGGCAAAGACAAAGGGCCGCTCAGGGATAGAGCTAGCAGACTCAATCCGCCCCTTGCTAGCCATGGTCATAACCACATCATGGATCCCTCCCAAATAGGTCCTTAGGTCATCACGAAGACCCACATTGGGATCTGGCTTACCCACAAAGCTCGCAGCCACCCCATTAGCATAGTAGCTTTCAATCAGAAAGCACGGAGTATCCGCATTAAGTTCTACCATCTTTAGATGCCCATCCCGATCCAAGACAAAATCAAAGCGGGACAACCAAGTAGGTAGGCCTAAGACATTGGCTTTATGAAGATAGGGAATAAGCTCCTGGGGCATATCCATCTGCCGAGCAAACTCATTAGGTCCTGCTTGGAAGACTTGGGTAGCCTTGCAGAAAATGCCAAATAGCCCACGAGAAACCTGACGAATTTCCTCATAAAAATCCGCTGGAAAAGCTTGCGTGGATAAGGCCGGATACCGGTCATCATAACCTTCATAATCAATGAAGGTAAAGACCTTTCTATCCAATTGATCTATATAGGATTGCATTAAGACCTCCTAAGAACTACCGGACCGAGCACCTGCGGACCCAAAACCCACCTTACGACCTACAAAGCTAGACCGTTTACTAGGCTTTTCTTCGTAGTCTTTAGCAGATCGAGATCCCCAATAACTCCTACCACCATATCCGTGTGCACCAGTCCCCTTAGCTATGTACTTATCCGGTTCTTGGTAGGCCTCCAAAGGTGCCAGAGCCCGATAGGTCATAGTAGGGCCATCCATTCGAGCTGGTGGCGTATTAAACCCGTGAAAGGCATAGTAGGAAGCGGCCATTCTAGGAAAGAGGCCTGCCAACCCTGCGTCCCACAACAAATTACCATCCTTGTCACGGTGGAAGGTAAGGGACTTATTATCGTCATACAGAGCCGTCTCCTTGCCATCACCATGGTTAAGGAGAGTATAGCGGGTTCCCTCACTATCCTCTAGGCGAGCCTCTCCCTCATTGGCTTCAGGATAGATATATTGGCAAACCACAAAAGATATATCCTCCCAGTATGTATAGGTTAAACCAGCAGCTCCCGCAGCGGAAACAAAGGCCAGGGTCAGGAGTAACGTCTTCTTACTTGGTTGATACATAAAGAACTCCTAGTGGACGGCTCCACTGACAACGAGGGCCAATCCTACGAAAATACCGAAGACTAAAATGCCAGCGGCCGTATTGCCATTCATAATTTCCTCGGTCAGGTTATACTGCTTGTGCCAAAGATTAATAAAGAGGTAGCCTATGACAAAGAGTACAATCCCCAAGATTGCATACACAAGGCTAGCCACGACCCCATGTAGGAGAGATGTATCCACAGGACCCACAGCCGGGGACATAATCACGGCCCGCAAGATTTGTCCGATTCCGATAAAGGACCCTGCTGACAACCAAGCAACAGCACAGTTACCGTTCTTAATGGCCTTGCTAAACTTGCCCGGCACAAAGAAGTCAATAACTGTATTGGCCGTCAACATCAAAAGAATGCCAAAGCAGGCATAAAAAATAGTGAGTAAAATATCTGGTATGTAAATCATATCGAGCATACTATTGATCTCCTATAGCTCTATCAACACAACTAGTGGTCCCGTTCGTTAAATCGTTCATAATCTATACTGTTCAAACTACTATCTTGGCGTAAAGCCTCCCAACCTCCGCCCTCATCTCCTCGCAAGAGCCTAGCATAAGCCTGGAGGATATGGGAATAGCCTCGATTCTTTGAAAGTTCATCCTCTATATCAGCTTGAACCTCTTTTCTCTTACCAATATCCACATAGGTGAGACCATTTTTGGCATAGATCATACACATTTCATTCTCCGTAGAGATAAAGACTTCTGGTTGATTCTTATCAGCTAGCAAGTCAACCCAATAGACATTACCATCGATTGCCTCTAACAATTGAATCGCTGTCATCGTTGGATCTAAATTAGAATGATAGATATGGTGAGGTCCTTGCGTTTCCGACCGCTGCAACACATAAGCCACATCGTGGTCCTCCATGTATTCCTCCATAGTGTAAGGGAACCCTATACCAGATCTAAAGGAATGCCAAGACATATCCGATAGAATGGAGACGGCTACAATAAAGGCAAGCACCAGAAAGGTCCAAACATAGACCTTAAGTTGAAGGGCGCCAGAACTCTGTTTACGGGCCTTCTTACTCAAGGCATTGGCAGCCTGATCTGCGCAGACCCGAATGGATGAAAGAGGGATTTTCTCGCCCAAAGCATAATCAGATTTCCCCCCATGCCAGGACTCCTTAAAGTATGTATAGGTCTTTCCATCAACCGTATGCTCATACTCCCAATAGTCTGCTATATCCCCAAAAGAAGCCAAGCTATCGCCTACTACTCGATTAACCTGTTGAACGCCCTGGTCCACTAGCTTAAAGAATTCTGGTGGATTAGACCGCAAGACAGGATCGGAAAGGGTTGCCTGTTGGCTCTGGTCATTCTCAATGGTCAACCACCGTTTAAATCCATTATCAGCGGACTTAAGACCATATTCACACCAGGAATCAGCCCGCAAAATCGAGCCATCTACCAGAGTGGATAACTTATCCTTCAAGGGCTTGCCAGCCATAAGGTTCTTCTTATAGGCAATTTTTTCTATAATGACATACCGCTTGCCTTGGATTTCTATGACCTCATAGCACTTAAATTCCACAAACACACCCTCCCCTCTTAAACAATATAAAATAGCTCAAAACTAGAAGAAGCACTCCCAGCAAAATCTTTTTACAGTAGGTACATAGCCCAACCTAACCTGTATAACGGTCTAGCATATGGCGATTAGATAAGATACAAGTCCGACTAAGGCCTTCTTGCTTGCCCTTAAGAGCTCGACCCGTCGCCTCTTCTACTAAAGCATGGGCCACGACAGCAGCATCGATTGGTTCCCAATCCTTAGCAAGGCCCACTCGATTGATAAGACCAAAGGCACGACAGCTGATGACTTCAGCCAATTTAGGTTTAGGTCGAATGAGACTAGCAGGTCGAGCGATGACAATATGCTTAAATTCCATCTTTTCTACCGCTTCTTCTAGAAACCCCTTCATGGACAGATAGAAGAAGGAAGAATCAGCGCTCGCCCCAGCAGAGGATACCAAGGCATAGGTATTCACACCCTGATGAGCTGCCATACGAGCCACATTATATTGGTAATCATAGTCAACCCGCCATTGAGCATCCTTAGAGCCCGCCGCCCTTTTGGAAGTTCCCATAGAAGAGAAGAGCACATCCCCTGTCAGCTCCTTAGCCCAATCGTACATGACATCAAAATCAACTATATGCTCAGTTAATTTAGGCGCTACTATACCTGTAGGTTTACGAACAAAAATGTGGACCTCATCATAGCTTGGATGATCCAATAATTCCTTCACAATATGAGCACCAACAGCGCCACTTGCGCCAATCACTAAGGCTTTCATAAATCGATCTCCTACCTCATATCTAACAAGAGCAAATAGGCCTTATTATTTCCGCCTATTCTCCAGTTTTTTCATTTCTTAACACAGTCTATAAGCTATTTATCTTCGCCATCCACAATATGCGTTAGAGCCCCCTCTTCTTGAAGTTTTTTCAAGGCCTTAGCCTCTTCTTGGGTCAAATCCCTATGCAAGAGGTCTGGCCGACTAAGCAAAGTTCGCTTGAGGGACTCTTCTAAGCGCCAAGCATTAATATTGGCATGGTGACCTGACAAAAGCATATCTGGCACTGCCCACCCCCTATAATCACGAGGTTTAGTATACTGAGGGCACTCTAGAAGCGGTTGATAAAAAGAATCCTCCTGGGCCCCATTAGCCGCCCCTAGGACGCCGGGAATCATACGGGCTACCGCATCAGCTACTACCATAGCAGGCAGTTCCCCTCCTGTAAGGACATAGTCACCAATGGAGATGATTTCATCCACCAAATGTTCTTCCACCCGATAATCCACTCCTTCATAGTGGCCACAAACCAAGACCACTTGGTCGTAACTAGCCAGTTCTCGGGCCTTTTCTTGGGTAAAAGGTTGGCCCGCAGGTCCCATAAAGATAATCCGACGCTTGATACCAGACTCTTGGGTGATGGATTCCACCGCTTCAAAAATAGGTGGTGCCATCATAAGCATACCGCCCCCACCCCCATATGGGGTATCATCCACCTGCTTGTGCTTATTATGGGAAAAATCCCTAGGATTCGTCACCCCCATGTGAAGTTTATCGCTTTCAATAGCCCGTTTGATGATAGAATGATCAAAAAAAGCATCAAAGAACTCCGGAAAGAGAGAAACAAAATCAATACGCATAGGGGATTCCTCACACAGTCAAATGTTCAATCAATAGATATAGGTAAAATCTAAGTATACAAATATACCTATATTATACTACGAACAAGACCTCTCTATATATAAAAAACCCTCCTTGAATTAAATCCATTCTGGAGGGTCTACAATAATTTTCTTATTCTCTAAGTCAACCTTGATAACAACGCTAGGAATGTTAGCAAAGAGTTGATCAGCTTGCCCTTCTTGGCTGACTACGTAAACGTCGTTAGCACCAGGCTGCAACACATCAGTCAGAGTCCCCAAATGACGGCCCTGGGTGTCCTCTACATCTAGCCCAATGAGGTCAAAGATATAGTAACGTCCTTCTGGTAAAGGAACAAGGTCTTCCCGCTTTACTTGAATTTCCTTTTTACTATAGAGCTCGGCCCTATTGCGATCAGGAATTTCCTTAAAGGAAGCTAAAATGTATTGTTTGTGAAAACGAGCGGATGTTAAATGGTGGACTTTACCATCTATGTAACAGGCATCCATCTCGAGGAACCGATCGGGAAAATCGGTTTGCGGCATAATACGAAGATCACCCCGCACACCGTGCGGGGCAATGATAATGCCTATGGTAAACAAGTCTTCCCGGACTCTATTAGCCACGGAAACCTTTTACTACACCGTCTTCAAGGATGATTTCAGCACCCATGATGTCGTCGAGGTTATCCCCCACCTTGACAGTGATAACTTGTTCCAACTGACCTTGTGGAATTTCGGCTCCCAAGGTAAGCTCTTTAACTTCTTCCAACTTAGCTGTTACTTCTGCCTTGAAAGAGTTAGCCCGTTGTTTTTGTTCTTCGATTTGTTCACGAATATGTGCTAGACCGTTTGGATCTAATTTAGCTTGTTCCGTCATCAACCGTTGGGCTTGAAATTCGATTTGCATCAAATCTTGGTCAACGGTTTGTAAACGTTCTTCTAAATCAGTAATCATACGATCTTTAAGCAATTCAGTGACAACCGCTTTTACCGCCACAGGGACACGAAGTTTCATTTCTTCCATTTTTATCTCCCTAGACAATATCTACAGATATCTTCTTGTTCTTTTTGATGGCCGCAGCCTTAGCAACGGCTCGAATCGCTTGTGCGATACGGCCGCCCTTGCCAATGACCTTACCCTTATCATCTGGCGCTACATGGAGTTCATAGACTACCATATGCCCCTTATCGACTTCGGTAACCCTAACGGCATCCGGCTGCGTAACTAATGACCGCGCAATTAATGAAATCAAATCTTTCATATAATCTGCCTTTCAATTAATTATTTTTTAGCAGCTGCGAATTTAGCCATTACGCCTTCTTGTTTCAACAAAGAACGTACTGTGTCTGTAGGTTGCGCACCTTTACCCAACCAAGCGATAGCTTTTTCTTCATCGATGGAAACCATAGCTGGGGATTTAGTTGCGTCGTAAGCACCGATTGTGTCAACTGGACGACCTTCGCGTGGAGCGCGGGAGTCAGCAACAACGATACGGTAGTAAGGAGCTTTTTTAGCACCCAAACGAGTCAAACGAATTTTCAACATGTGAGATTCACCTCCTTGAATATTTAGTCCGGGCCCCTCTCCGACTGAGCAGTGGGCCCTGTGCCTGCGGCACGTATAGTATGGCCTCCCCCCACAAGGTAGGCCATAGATACAGGCATAAAATTGTGCCGTAATGCCTCCCCCTTCAAGGAAGGGAGGAATTACATCTTACATGAAAGGTAACTTAGGGAACATGCCCTTTTTGCCGCCCCCTGAAAGTCCCTTAAATTGTTTCATCATCTTGCTCATTTCTTCAAATTGCTTGATGAGGCGGTTGACATCTTGCACAGTCATGCCAGACCCCTCAGCAATTCGCTTACGACGTGAGCCATTCAATATTTTGGGATCCTGCCGCTCTGCCGCCGTCATAGATTTGATGATAGCTTCTACGCGGCGCACTTCCTTAGAGTTAAGGTCAAAGTCACCCAATTGATCCTTGAGTTTCCCCATACCTGGAAGCATACCCAAAATATTGCCAAGAGGACCTAGCTTACGGATTTGGTTCATCTGTGCCAAGAAATCATCTAAGGTGAATTGATTCTTAGCCATCTTCTTGGCCATTTCCCGGGCTTCTTCCTCATCGATAGCCCCTTGAACGGATTCAATCAGGGTCTTAAAGTCGCCTAGGTCCAAGATTCGAGAGGCCATACGATCAGGATAAAACACATCAAAGCCATCCATTTTTTCGCTAACCCCGGTGAACTTGATAGGAAGTCCAGTTACAGCCTTGATAGACAAGGCCGCACCACCGCGGGCATCCCCATCCAATTTGGTGAGAATAACGCCGTCAACGCCCAATTTTTCATTAAAAGTTTGCGCCGTTGTCACCGCGTCTTGGCCAATCATGGAATCCACAACCAAGAGGATTTCATGCGGCTTCACTTGCCCCTTGATGCGGGCCAGTTCATCCATGAGAACCTCATCGATAGCTAGGCGCCCCGCCGTATCGATGATGACTACGTCTTTTAACATGGATGTAGATTGTTCTACAGCCCGTCGTGCAATATCCACCGGATCCGCACCTGGTCGTTCATCTGCAAAGACAGGAATATCGATTTGCTTGCCCACCACTTGCAATTGCTTAATAGCCGCCGGACGGTATACGTCAGCTGCTACAAGAAGTGGATGTTTACCTTGCTTACGAAGGTAGACCGCCAACTTACCAGCAGTAGTCGTTTTCCCAGCCCCTTGCAGGCCCACCAACATAATGATTGTTGGCGGTTTGGACGCGATCATAATACGGGACTGGGTTCCCCCTAAGAGCTCTGTCAACTCATCATTTACGATTTTAATAACCGTTTGCGCTGGGTTCATAGAACCAAAGACTTCTTCCCCTAGGGCTTTTTCTTTAACAGACTTGATAAAGTCCTTAGCCACCATAAAGTTTACGTCCGCTTCTAAAAGGGCTGTCCGCACTTGACGAAGGGCAAAATTCACATCCTCTTCTGTGATTTTCCCCTTCCCCTTCAAGGAGTCAAAGGCGTTTTGTAGTTTTTCTGTCAAGCTGTCAAAAGCCATACTATCCCTCCATTTGCGCCAACAATTGTTGCATAGCGGCCTTATCGACCACCGCTGCTTGTAGTTCCTGCCGCATCTTGTCGATTAAAGCCTCACGGCGTTCGTAATTCCTAACTAAATGCAAGGACTCTTCATATCCATTAAGGATCTGCATGGCTCGCTGTAAATTATCATGCACGGCCTGACGAGATACCCCCAATTGATCAGCAATTTCTGCTAGGGACATGTCATCCTCATGATGAAGTACTATGCATTGTAGTTGTTTCTCTGTTAATAAGGCGCCATAGAAGTCAATGAGCAGGCTAACCAAAACTCGTTCTTCCATCGTTCCTTCTCTCTATTAAAGTCAAAATAATTATCTTTTTCTGACAAGGCAATTTACTTTACACCTTATGTTAGCAAATAAGAAAAAGACCTGTCAAGGATTTTTCCTTAACAGGTCTTAAAAAGACTTTAGTAACTTATCATTAATTTACTTTTCAATATTAGCCAATTTTAGCCGTAGGGCATTAGATACAACTGTAACTGAGGAGAATGCCATGGCTGTACCAGCGATCATTGGATTAAGGAGACCAGCTGCAGCTAATGGAATACCAATACAGTTAAAGATTAGGGCCCAGAAGAGGTTTTGCTTGATATTAGTCAAGGTCTTACGGCTCAAGTTAATGGCTTGTACCAACGAGTTAAGGTCATTACGAACCAAGACAATATCTGCCGCCTCTACGGCTATGTCCGTACCAGATCCGATGGCAAAGCCTATATCTGCCGTAGCTAAGGCAGGAGCATCATTGATTCCATCCCCTACCATGCCGACACGTTTGCCTTGGGCTTGCAGGTCTGCTACCTTAGAAGCCTTATCCTGAGGCAAGACTTCTGCTATGACATGCTCAATGCCAGCTTGCTTGGCGATGTATTGAGCGGTCCGCCGATTATCCCCCGTCAACATCCACACTTCAACGCCTTTTTTCTTCAAATCAGCGACAACCTTCTTGGTTTCTGGACGCAATTGATCTTCTACGGCCCAGAGAGCGGATACAGTGCCATCCACAGCTAAGAGGGAAACTGAAGCCCCTTGTTCTTCTAGAGTTAGTACATCTGGTAAAATGGCTTCCATTGGATACCCTAAATCAGTCATCCATCGGCTATGGCCCAATTGCAAGAGATGTCCATCAACAATCCCTTCTAGGCCCTTACCAGGAACATCCATAAAGTCCCCTAAGCTTATGGATGGATCCAGCTTGTTATAGCCCCTATCTTCCCCATAGTAAGTCATGGCAATGGCAATTGGGTGAGATGTCTTTCCTTCCAAGGCCATCATATATTTCATATTGTCCTCTTCATGGCCCGCATAGTTGGTAAACTGTCTAACTTCCAAGACCCCTTGAGTAAGAGTCCCAGTCTTATCCACCACGAGGGCATTAAGACCACCAGTCTTTTCCAAAAACTCAGCCGACTTAATGAGAATGCCATGTTCAGCACCTAAACCAGACCCTACCATGATAGAAGTTGGGGTCGCTAATCCCAACGCACAAGGGCAAGCGATAACCAAAACAGCCGTAGCGGAGAGGACGGATTGGTTAAGACTTCCATCCAAGAGGAAGTACCATACTAAACCCGTAAGGACAGCTATACCAATAACAGCCGGCACGAAGTAGGCAGCCACAACATCGGCAATCCGTTGTATGGAGGCCTTGGATGTTTGCGCCTCTTCCACGACCTTAATGATTTGCGACAGCATGGTGTCCATGCCAATCTTCTTGGCTTCCATAGTAAAAGAGCCAGTCAAGTTAATGGTAGCGCCGATGACATCAAGGCCCACCTTCTTTTCTACCGGCAAGGATTCCCCTGTCAACATAGATTCATCCACAGTGGAATAACCCTCCAAGAGAGTCCCGTCCACTGGAATCTTTTCACCGGCCCGCACCTGAATGCGGTCCCCTGGTTTAACTTGGCTAGTAGGGATATCCACCACCTGTCCATCCCGTTCTACGTGGGCCACTGCTGGTTGCAAGGCGATGAGCTTTTGCAAGGCTTCAGAGGTCCGCCCCTTAGCCACTTCTTCCAAGAGTTTCCCTAGGAGGATAAAGGTAATGAGCCAAGCGGAGGTTTCAAAGTAGACATGAGGATGGTGGCCTACTGGATGAACCATGATAAGCCAATGATAGATGGAGAAGAGATAGGCTACCGATGTTCCCATAACAACCAAGACATCCATGGTTAAGGCACCGGATTTAATAGCTGACCACGCACCCTTATAGAAGACAAGGCCCGGTCCAAATTGAGCGATAGAGGCCAAGACAAATTCTACGCCGATTGGTAGCATATAGTCTTCTAGCCCGAAATTAGGTAAGAACATGGATACCATCATTGGCACAGCCATACAAGCAGCTATAACAAAGCGTGCAATCGGCTTCTTAAGGTCTGGCTTTTCAATTTCTTGCTTAGTGGGATCTGCTTCTTCAGCGCCAAAGCCAATACCCTGAATGGCCCCAATAATAGCCTCTGATGTGAGACTGGTTCCTTCTTTTAGGTCAACAGTTCCCTTCCGAGTCAAAAGATTTACCTTAACATCTTCTACGCCGTCTAATTTAGATACGACATTCTCTACCCGTTTTACACAGGCCGCACAGTGCATGCCTGTAATATCAAACTCTTTTTTCATCCCTAACCTCTTTCACAAAATAGGAGTCTTTATCATGCTCACAATTCCCTTGTAAAAAGGGTTTTAATTCCCTAGTAATTCTACAGGATTTACTACTTAAGGTTACACCTAGATGATAAACAATGTCAAATTTTGAGCGTTCATTATGTTTTAACTATAACGAACAGTTATATTATGTCTAGTTTTCTGTTATAATGATATATATTTAGTGTGAAAATGAGGATTAGCCATGCGAGACATAAGCCAACAAAAGGATTATATAGCTGTTAGTCAGCCCTATCGCACAGAATATACTATAGAGAAGTCTCGTTTTATCGCTAGTATAGCCCCTTGCCAAAGCGAGGCGGAAGCTCAGGCTTTTATTACTAGCACAAAAAAAGAATTTTGGGATGCCCGCCACAACTGTACAGCCTTTACTATAGGGCCACGCCAAGAGCAACAGCGGTCCTCAGATGACGGCGAGCCATCTGGCACAGCAGGCAAACCCATTTTGGAAGTCCTCAAGAAAACAGGCGTAACCAACGCGGCCATCGTAGTTACCCGCTATTTTGGAGGGATTAAACTCGGGGCAGGAGGTCTTATTCGAGCTTACTCCCACGCAGCGTCCTTGGCCACCCATGGAGCCCCCAAAGAATTACATACCCTTCGACAAGTCTTACATATCACACTAGACTACGCACTTTACGGAAGTATTGAACGCCTCTTAGTCGATCAGGGCTATAGCTATACTAGCGACTTCGGTGCACAGGTAAGCCTAGCCGTCTATGTACCACCCCAAGACTTAGATAGCCTATCGGAGGCCATCACCAATGCCACTGGTGGCAAGGCGATCATTGAATGCGGCGACCTACAAGAAGTAAGTCTTCCCTATTTAGAATCGGAGGCTATCACCGACGAGGACTGACCCGTCTTACTCCCATTCATATAGAGGTTATAAGAGAAGAGAGGATCCTATGGACACATCCTACTACCATAACTTTATCACCCTAATACAAGCTGGCAATATGACACAAGCCGCTGAAATTTTACATATTACCCAACCAGCCCTTTCCAAACAGCTCAAATATTTAGAAGCTGAATTTGGTACTCCTCTGCTCAAAATTAAGCGGGGTCAACGGGGGGCCAAATTAGAGCTCACCAAAGCAGGCCGTATATTCTACGACAAGGCACAACAACTTTGCGCCATCGACGAAGAACTCCATAATGAAGTGCGGGCCTTGACCGCTAAGATTGATGGAACCTTACGGATTGCTGCGTCAGCCTCTCGATCAACGTCAATTCTACAGCAACACCTTCCAGCCTTTGCACAAAAATACCCGTCCGTCCAATACGCCCTCTACGAAGGGCTCATGGCGGATGTAGTGGAAAAGCTCATCACTGGTGTAGCTGAGTTGGGCATTGTCAACGAGCACATGGTAGATCATGAGAAATTCGATATCATCTTTACCCAAGAAGAGCAGCTCTACGCTATCTTCCGAAAGGATGTCTTCTTTGCAGACAAGGATAAAAATGATATCACCTGGAATGATATTAAGAACCGTCCTCTAGCTCTATCCGGAGGATCTGTGCGGATGATTAATCAGTCCTCCCTCGCTAATTTAGAAACCCTCAATGTGTCCATCATCTCAACTACTAAGGCTGCCGCTATCGAATGGGCTGCCACAGGCCGGTCCATAGCCCTAGTACCTATGGAGGAAAAAGAATCCATTAACCAACGACAAATGATGCGGGTTAAGGTAAAAGACTTTTCTGAAACCTTCAAAAAGGCTTTCATCATCCTCAAAGGCCATGCCCTATCTCCTGTAGCCCAACAATTTATTGAGTTTTACGAAGCTAACTTATAACCATTAGAAAGAGCCCTTGGCTTAGACAATATCTAAGCCAAGGGCTCTTTCTTTACTCATGTTAAATTTAGTTCATAATCAAGGCACCCGTCAATTGAGAGACGGATTCAAAGCCTTGTTCTTGACAGTAGCGATCCAATTCGCGAGCAATGCGTCCGATAGCCCTAGGGTCTATCATAGTGGCAGTCCCTACTTGAACGGCAGACGCACCAGCCAACATGAATTCTGCAGCATCAGTCCCCGTCATAATACCACCGAGACCAATGATAGGAATCTTTACAGCCTTGGAGACTTGATGGACCATACGAAGAGCCACTGGTTTAACGGCTGGTCCAGAGAAACCACCGTAAACATTGCCTAAAACTGGACGGCGGGTCCGTGGGTCGATGGCCATACCCAAGAGGGTATTGATGAGGCTAAGCCCATCAGCACCACCAGCCTCACAGGCACGAGCGATTTCAGCAATATCCGTTACATTAGGAGACAGCTTGATAATAATAGGCTTATTGGTTTTAGCCCTAACAGCCTTAGTGACCCTTTCTACCACCTTAGGGTCCACCCCAAAGGCCATGCCCTCGCACTCTACATTAGGACAGGATACATTAACTTCTAAGCCAGCAATGCCATCTACTGTAAGAGTTTCTGCCATCCAAGCAAACTCATCTACAGAGCCAGCAGACATATTAGCTAAGAGTGGTACATCGTACTTCTGAAGATCAGGAAGGATATGCGCTACAAAATACTCTGCCCCAGGGTTTTCTAGGCCGATAGAATTCAAGAGGCCCGATGGGGTCTCCGCAATACGAGTCCCTTTATTACCGTTCCGTCCCTTAGGGGTTAAGCCTTTGACGGAAATGGCGCCCACCTCATTAGACAGATCAAGATAAGGAGCGTATTCAGGTCCATTGCCAAAGGTCCCAGAAGCAGCAATAATAGGGTTCTTCATCTTGATGCCACAGTAATCGATAGCAAGACGGTCGATTGCTTGTACCGTATGATTTAAATCGCGTTCAACCATTAGAAGAACACCTCCTCAGCAGGAAATACAGGACCATCCTTACATACCTTGTAGCGCTTACCATCGCGTCCATCGCAGGCGCAACCCAAGCAACCACCAGTACCACAGCCCATCCGTTCTTCTAAGGATACCTGGCAAGGCACACCTTGCTCAGCAGCCACCTTAGCAACACCCTTCATCATAGGCATGGGACCACAAGTCATAACAGAGGTAAAGCTATTAGCCTCAATTAAGTTAGGCATGATAGTTGTTGGGAACCCCTTAGTCCCCATAGATCCATCGTCTGTGGTGATGTGCACCTTAACAGGTGTATTCTTAAAGAGATCCGCCCAGAAGCTTTCACTTTGGTTGCGGAAACCCAAGATGACTTGGGCCTCTTGCCCCTTTTCTAAATGAGAGGCAATACAAAGCATAGGGGCAATCCCCACGCCACCACCTACGAGAAGCATGTTCGAAGAGGCTTCAAAAGCTTGGCCTAAAGGTCCTAAACAATCCAATTGGTCCCCTACCTTCATGCGAGTCATCAATTCGGTCCCTTGGCCTACAACGCGGTAGAGCAAGGTGATGGTCCCCTTGTCTGCATCGAATCCAGCATAGCTAATAGGACGACGCAACAAAGGCGCCGTCCCTTGGCTTACGCGGACGTTGCAGAACTGACCAATCTTGGCTTCTTTTGCTTGTTGAGGCGCATGGACATCCATAATCCACACATCGCTACCAATTTGGTCATTAGAGAGAATAGTCCCCATTTCTACATAACCGCTCATATTATTTCTCCAATCTGAAATCTTGCATTGCTTCAACGGATTGATTAGCCACGTTCTTACGATCTGCTACAACCCGCAATACTTCCCGGGCCGTATCCAAGGATGTAAGGCATGGCGTACCCATTTCTACCGCTAAGCGGCGCAATTGGAAGCCTTCCCGTTCTGGACGCTTGCCAGCTGTTAAGGTATTCAAAACGAGGTCGATGGAGTCATTTTTAATGTGGTCTGCACAGTTATCTGCCCCTTCGGAAATCTTATTGACTACCTTGCAATCAACGCCATGCTCCTTGAAGTAGCGACCAGTACCGCCTGTGGCTTCAATGTGGTAACCCAAGTCGATAAAGCCCTTAGCGAGGTTGGCTGCTTCTTCCTTATCCCGATCTGCTACGGTCATAAGGATAGTCCCATCTTCAGGAATCCGCATCTTAGCCCCATTAATGGCCTTATAAAGGGCTTCAGAGTAGGTGCGCCCAATCCCCATAACTTCGCCTGTAGACTTCATTTCAGGTCCCAAAGCGATTTCTACGAGACCCATCTTGGAGAAGGAGAATACTGGCGCTTTTACGGCTACCAAGTCGCGACTTGGTACCAAGCCAGATGGCAAGCCTAAATCTTTAAGACTTGCCCCTAAGGCGATTCGGGTAGCACATTCTACCATGTTGATCCCTGTAACCTTGGAGAGGAATGGTACAGTCCGAGAAGACCGAGGGTTAACTTCAATAACGTTGAGTTCTCCTTCAGCGGATACGATATATTGGATATTGAGAACCCCTTTAACATTAAGACCAATCGCAATGCGACGGGTGTAGTCTACGATTTGGTCAATCAATTCTTGGCTCAAGTGTTGGGCAGGATATACAGCCATGGAGTCACCAGAGTGGACCCCAGCCCGTTCGATTTGTTCCATAATGCCCGGAATACAAACATCTTCTCCATCAGCGATGGCATCGACTTCTACTTCCATGCCCACCATGTAGCGGTCAATCAAAACAGGGTGTTCCTTAGAAGCTACAACCGCTTCTTTCATATACTTGTTGAGTTCTGCATCGTTGTAAACGATTTCCATAGCCCGGCCGCCCAATACATAGGATGGACGTACAATCAGCGGATATTGTAACTTCTTTGCTGCTTCCAAGGCTTCTTCGTCAGAAGTAACCAAAGCCCCTACAGGACGAGGAATCCCTAATTTAGCCAAGAGTTCATCAAACCGTTCCCGATCTTCTGCCATATCGATTGCATCAACAGAAGTACCAAGGATCTTAACGCCGCGTTCTGCCAAAGGCCCTGCAAGGTTAATAGCTGTTTGACCACCAAATTGGGCAATAACCCCTGCCGGTTGTTCCTTGCGGATAACTTCCATCACATCCTCTACAGTCAATGGTTCAAAGTAGAGGGAGTCAGATGTATCAAAGTCAGTAGATACAGTTTCTGGGTTGTTATTGATAATAATAGATTTTTTACCTGCCTTGCGAAGGGCCCAAGCAGAATGAACAGAACAGTAGTCGAATTCAACCCCTTGCCCAATCCGGATAGGACCAGAACCCAAGACGATGACACCTTCTTGGCCCAATGGTTTCACTTCATCTTCTCTAGCATAGGCAGAGTAGTAGTATGGTGTCTTCGCATCAAACTCAGCAGCACAAGTATCTACATACTTATAGGTTGGGAAGAGTTTCATCTCTTCCCGCTTAGCCAATACAGCTTCCGCTGTGGTATTAGCATAGCGTGCGATGACCGCATCAGGCATAGAGTAACGCTTAGCCGTTTTAAGATTGCTTTCTGTCACTCCATTAGCCGCCAAATCTTTTTCTAAGACTACAATGTTTTTAATCTTTTCAATAAACCAGTTGTCAATCTTGGTGATATAGTGGATTTTCTCCACGGAAATGCCCCGGCGAAGAGCTTCTGCTACCACATAAATCCGCTCATCATCCACCAAGTGAAGGCGTTCGATGATTTGTTCCATGCTTTCATGAGCAATTTTAGGCAAGGCAATGTGATCAAGGCCAATTTCAAGAGAGCGAATAGCTTTCAGGAGGGAGCCTTCCATAGTCCGGTCAATAGCCATAACTTCACCAGTGGCCTTCATTTGTGTGCCCAAGGTGCGGTCTGCCAGGTTGAACTTATCGAATGGCCAACGAGGGAATTTGGTAACTACATAGTCCAAGGTTGGTTCGAAGCAGGCCTTGGTTTCGCCGGTAATAGCATTTTCAATCTGATCCAAGGTCATACCCGTAGCTATCTTAGCGGCTACACGGGCAATCGGATAGCCTGTTGCCTTAGAAGCCAAGGCAGAAGAACGAGATACGCGAGGATTTACTTCAATAACGATATACTCGTTTGTATCTGGATTCAACGCGTATTGAACGTTACAGCCCCCTTCAATTTCTAAGTAGCGGATAATATCAACCGCTGCTGTCCGGAGCATTTGGTACTGAATATCGTTCAAGGTTTGCGATGGTGCTACAACTATAGAGTCCCCTGTATGAACGCCCACTGGATCGATGTTTTCCATGTTACATACGATAATGCAGTTGTTAGCAGAATCCCGCATCACTTCATATTCGATTTCTTTCCAACCCGCTACAGACCGTTCCACCAGAATTTGGTGAATGGGGGACAACTTAATGCCACGACGAGCAATCTCGTACATTTCATCTTCGTCGTGAGCAATGCCGCCACCAGTACCGCCCATAGTGAAAGCCGGACGAATGATGATTGGATAGCCAATGCGATTAGCGAAGGCAACCGCTTCCTCCAGATCGGTGAAGATATCGGATTCTGGTACAGGTTGACCAATTCGCTGCATAGCAGCCTTGAAGAGTTCCCTGTCTTCCGCTTGCTTAATAGCTGCTAGAGAGGTCCCCAAGAGGCGCACTCCATACTCTTCAAGGACACCCGCTTCGGATAACTCTACTGCCATATTGAGGCCTACTTGGCCGCCCAAGGTAGCTAATAAGGCATCTGGCCGTTCTTTTTTGATAACTTCTGTAACGAAGTCCAAGGAGATTGGCTCGATGTAGACGCGGTCAGCAATGTCTTCATCCGTCATGATGGTCGCTGGGTTGGAGTTAACCAAGACCACTTCATAGCCTTCTTCTCGAAGAGACCGGCAGGCCTGTGTGCCAGCGTAGTCAAATTCAGCCGCTTGGCCGATAATGATTGGGCCAGAACCAATTACGAGTACTTTATGGAATTCTTTGTTAGACATAATTAGCAACCCTTTCTCATCATTTCTTCGAACTCTTTAAAGAGGTAGAGGTTATCAGTTGGCCCAGGAGATGCTTCTGGATGGTATTGAATGGAAATGATCGGATATTCCAAGTGTTTCATTCCTTCTACAGTGCCATCGTTAACAGACCGATGGGTAATCTCTACCTTGCTTGGATCTAGGGAGTTTTCATCCACTGCATAACCATGGTTTTGAGATGTAATATACACCCGCTTAGTCCGAAGGTCTTGCACAGGATGGTTAGATCCACGGTGACCGAATGGGAGCTTATAGGTTGAACCGCCATAGGCTTGCGCTAAGACTTGATGGCCCATACAAATACCAAAGATTGGTTTCTTACCGAAGAGCTTTTTCACTTCCTCTACGGCAAAGCCCAAATCAGCTGGGTCCCCAGGACCATTAGAAAGGAAGATCCCATCAGGATTTACAGCCAATACATCTTCCGCCTTAGCATCAGCTGGGAAGATGGTGAGTCGGCAACCTTCCGCTTCTAAGGAACGAAGGATATTTTCTTTAACCCCGAAATCATAGACAGCTACGTGGAATTCTGCATTGCGGTCCCCACGAAGGCCTTGCCATTTAGTGGTAACACGCATAACTTGGTCACGTGGCAATTCCTGCCCCAAAAGTTCTTGCACCTTATCGTCTGGATAATCAGCTCGTACAATCACGCCTTTCATTACGCCGTGATTACGAATAGCCCGTGTAATAGCCCGTGTATCCACATTGTAGAGGCAAGGAATGCCATGGAGGCGAAGGTACTCGGAGAACAGGCCTTCGGATTGCCAATTGCTTGGAAAATCACAGAGCTCGCCTACGATAAAGCCTCGTGCATATGGCTTAGGCCCTTGGCAGATAGCATTCAAGGTGCCGTAATTACCAATCAAAGGGTAGGTAAGGGTAATAATTTGATCCGCATAGGATGGATCTGTCAAGATTTCTTGGTAACCAGTCATACCTGTATTGAATACAACCTCACCTACCGTTGGTGCACCGCCAAGGATATCACCTTCAAAAACGGTGCCATTTTCTAATACTAGTTTGCCTCTCATGGAAGTACAACCCCTTCTTTCATAACAATCTTGCCATCGACGACGGTCAATTTAGGACGGCCGGTTACGGTCATACCATCAAATGGGCTTGTTTTGCCCTTAGTATAGAACTTATTGCGATCAACAGTCCATTGCTCCTCTGTAGAGAAAACGGTAATGTCCGCCGCTTTGCCCACTTCCAAAACGCCCCCTTCGACGCCAATCAATTGAGCTGGACGGGTAGACATTTTTTCTACCACCTGATCAATGGTCAATTTACCCTCTCCATAGGCATTGGTGATAACCCCTGCTAGCGAGGTTTCGAGGCCAGAGAAGCCAGCTGGTGCACAGCAAAATTCTTGGTCTTTTTCTTCATAAGCGTGTGGTGCATGATCTGTAATAATAGCATCGATGGTGCCATCCTTCAAGCCTTCTAACAGGGCTTGTCTATGGTCTTCAGATCGGATTGGTGGATTCATCTTGAATGCTGGATTATATTGGCGAAGGTACTCATCCGTGAAGGACAAGTGCTGACTTGTCACTTCGCAGGTAACCTTAATCCCCTTAGCCTTGGCCTGGCGAACTAAGTCAACCGTATGCTTGGAAGAAACATGGGCAATATGAATATGACCACCAGTCATTTCAGCTAGCATGATATCACGAGAAGCAGCCATATCTTCGGCTACTGCAGGACGTCCTTTGATACCCAACTCATAGGATACGATACCTTCATGCATATGCCCTTCCTTAGTAAGGGATACTTCTTCCGCATGGTCGATAACCATCTTACCGAACATAGAGGAGTATTCGAGAGCTCGACGCATAAAAGCAGCCGATTCTACATAGTGTCCATCATCAGAGAAACCCACAACACCTGCTTCTGCCATATCACCCATTTCAGCCAATTGCTTGCCTTCAAGGTTCTTGGAGATAGCGCCGATGAAGCTCACCTTAACAAGGCCCGTAAGTTCTGCCTGTTTTTGTAAGCCTCTTACTAAGGCTGCATTGTCTACAACTGGTGTCGTATTAGCCATGGTTGCCACGCGGGTAAACCCGCCAGCAGCAGCGGCTTGTGTGCCGGAATGAAAATCTTCCTTAGCCTCTTGACCAGGTTCTCGCAAGTGGGTGTGAATGTCGATAAAACCTGGTGCTACAATAAGGCCTGTCGCGTCAAAGACCTCTGCCCCAGGAGCCTCTAAGCCTTGACCAATTTGAGCAATCACGCCATTATCTACCAATACGTCAGCAATTTCATTTTGTCCTTTTGCTGGGTTTACTACCCGGCCATTTTTAATTAGCAAGCTCACTACCGTCACCTCCATGGATCGTTAAGTACAACACAGCCATACGTACGGATACGCCATTCCGTACCTGTTCTTGAATAGCGGATTGATCCCAATAGGCAACATCCGGAGAAATTTCAAGCCCGCGGTTCATAGGACCTGGATGCAAAACTAATACATTCGGCTTAGCCAAGGCCAAAACCTCTTTATTAATACCAAAAATACGAGCATATTCGCGATTAGTTGGGTAGAGGGCGGAATTAATCCGTTCCAACTGAATGCGGAGGACATTGACTACATCAGCATCCTTAACTGCTTCACGCACGTCGTGATGAACAGTGACACCCAACTTTTCTAACTCTGGATACACCAAGGTTCGTGGACCTGCCAAGTGGACATCAGCCCCCATCTTGGTGAGGCCATAGATATTAGAACGAGCTACACGAGAGTGCATGATATCACCTACGATAACTACCTTTTTACCGGCAATAGATCCTAGTCGTTCCCTGATGGTGAACATATCCAAGAGAGCTTGGGTTGGATGTTCATGAGCCCCATCACCAGCATTGATAATGAGTGGTTCTACTGCCTTTGTAGCATAAAGAGGAGCCCCCTCTGCGGAGTGCCGCATAACGATCGCATCTGTACCCATGTAGGAAAGGGTCAAAAGGGTATCGCGGAAGGATTCACCCTTGCCCATAGAAGAACCAGATGGGGAGATATTAATGACATCAGCCCCCAAATATTTGCCGGCCAATTCAAAAGAGGAACGGGTTCGTGTGCTCGGTTCCATAAATAAGTTGATGATGGCCTTTCCCTTCAAATAAGGAATCTTCTTATCATCCGATAAAACAACCTGTTTCATCTTTTGAGCTACATCCAAGATCAATTGGATTTCTTCCTTGGTAGCATCCTGAAGCCCTAAAAGGTTTCTCCCTTTCAAGCTAACGTTCGCCATTCCTACCTCCTCGTAGTGCTTACAAAAAAGACCTTTTGCCCAGGGCAAAAGGTCGGATAGTTTCTATGAAAGAATACACCAAGCCCAGGGGACCGGTGTTAAACTATATTCCCTTATTAGCCTCTCTGGACTATCTTTAAAGGTGCTTGTAAATCGGCCTCTCGTGCCGTAATTTATCTGAATTAATTATACAAAAAAGCGGTCCCTTCGTCAATTAAAGGGACCGTGAAATCCAGCTTATCTTCCAAGGAAGGAGGGTACGTATCTATATTATGTACAGGTTATCTACCTATTGCGTTTACAAATTGAGTTGCACTGGTACCGTATGATTATCAAGGCCATCAGATGCTCCTGTAGCTAAGGAATTTGTCATAGGGACTTGTCTTCCTGTAGCTTCACTAGTAGCTGAGCCGGCTTGCGTCGACACTTCCCCGGTGTTGACTGGCAAGGACACGGGAGCTGCTTCCCGCACTTGTTTCTCAGGAATTAAAAGGAACTTAACAGGTAGGTTAGAGGCCCCCGCAGGAATAAACTCGATATAAAGGTTATCTCCCCCATGGTAGGTTCCCAAGTAAGCCGTATCTAAGATGGTTTTATGACCAATATAAGGATCCCCTACATGGTAGATCTTGGATTCGTTATCTGTAGATACTAAGAAGGACCCAGAATAAGCACCACCCTGTGGGTTAAAGTAGAGTCTGAATGGCTCTGTCCCTTGGGTCTTTATAGTCAAATGATAGGAGACACCAAAGTTACCTGCATCTTTAACCGATGCCTTATGGTCCATTTCATCCACACCCAGAACAAAAGGATCTTCTCGGTCATTAGCCACTTCTACATAGGCTGCTCCTAAATTAGAATCGAATACAGTTGGTACAGATAAAGTCCGAAAAGCCCCATCAACATAGGTTCCCCGTAGACGAACATCATCAATAGGCAAGTACTTAGCCCCTTCTACGAAGTCCATGACCTTGGCCTTATAAGGAAGGGCTAAGGTTTCCACAAAGGTGTCTCCCGTCGTCGTAAGGTCTACCATGCCAGTAAAGAGGTCCTCTTCTTTAACCTTCTTGTTATCTAACTGAGTAAAGATTTGCTTTTTCTCACCCGGTTTGAGGACAAAGGTTTCCACCACTGGCTTGAGGCCACCAAAAGGAACTTTACGGCTATAGGGTTGGATAGCCTTGCGCAAGTCAACAGCCCCTTCATTAATCGTGCGAACGGCACCTTGCCCTTGCTCCCCTTTGTGTTTCTTGGCCTTCAAGGCCTTCTTATCCAAGTATTGGTTACCAAAGAGAGGTACTTCCAAGTCTTGTTGTGAAAGATCTCGACCAGCAGCAAAATAATCAGGTGTAGACTTAGAAGCTAACTCTCGATGAATGGTCACAGTTTGCCGTTTAAAGGTCTTATTTTGGACCGTTAGACCAATCTTCATAGGCTCCTTAGTTTCATTTACATGGTAAAAGTAGACCCGGCCCAGGCCATTAATGGTCCCTGCGGCTGTCACCCCTGACTCCCCTACATACTCAGGAGAATCCGATAAAATCAGGGTACCTTTTGCATTATCTACTTGTACCGGTAATTGAGTAAAGCCATAATAGCCTGAAGCAACCAAATCAATAGCATTAGCTTGAGCCGCCCCCACAGACAGGCCCAACATAGCCAACACCGCCGCTACTAAACGGCGCAAAGGACATCTTCTCATATTCACTAACTCCTATCTAGGGACAATCCCTATCCCCCACACACAAACTTAAGCCTCTGCCATGGCAACAGGGTCAATTTCTAGTGCCATAGACTCTAATTTACGTAGTCGATGACCTATGCCCGACTTGGACAAGCTCCCTTCCATCAACTCTTCTAAGTCTTTTAAACTAGCCTCCGGATTTTCCAACCGCAGTTTGGCCACTAGTTGTAGCTTATCAGGTAAATTATCTAGGCCCTTCTCTCGGTCTAAGATTCGGATGGCCGTCACTTGTCGAACAGCAGCATTAACTACCTTTTGTAAATTAGCTGTTTCGCAATTAACCTGCCGGTTAATGGCATTTCTAACACCTTTCATAATGCGGACATTTTCAAAGGCCATGAGAGCTGACTGAGCCCCCATAATCTGAAGGGAGTTGGTAACAGAGTCCCCATCCTTAAGGTAGACTACATAGTCTTCCTTGCGATCCGTCATGCGCCCAGGCATAGCAAATAGGCCCAAGACATAAATCAATTCATCTGCAAAGACCGATGAGGAAGTAGTAAATTCCATATGATAATCAGCCTCTGGCTTATTGACAGACCCCCCGCCCAAAAAGGCTCCCCGCAAGAAGGCCCGTCGCTCTTCCATACCAGATAGCCAATCATGAGGAATTTGAGCTGTCATAGGCCACAAATGTAGGTCTTCTAAGACTCCTGTAGCAGCCTCAGAAGGTTCTACGGTCACCGTGTATACCTTGCGCTTACGGAGGTTAACCCCTTGTCGGACGAGGACAGATGTCTCCAGTTTATAGTGGCGACGAAGCATGCCAAGGGCCCGACGAGCTACCGCATTATGAGTGGTAACAAGGCGGATTCCCACCCGACCTTGAGACCCAATTAGGAGGGACCCAGCCATGCGAAGAAGACAAGATAATTCAATTTTTTCAGCCCTTGGCCGCCCGCCTAATTCATACTGGCAGAGTTCATTTTTCACATCTTCCGCAAATGACATGGGACTCCCTTTCAAGCAATAAATAGAAGGTATCTAGAAACTAGATACCTTCATGTGTTGTTTATATTGTATTATACCATATTTTAGTGATCATTACGCTCTAGATAGGACTCTAGTACGTGAGGCTCAATATCCGTTTTCAAGGCATAGATAATATCCATAAGAACCTTACCTAATCGATCATGATCGTGAATAGCCCTATTATTGGAAGATACCAAATTGGCTCTAACGGTACGAATTTTTTTCTTAGACAAACGGTCCATATCAATGGCCACAGGGCCCTGCCCTGCCTTTTCATAGGCCTTTAAGAGGTCTTGGTCCATGGTGGACTCATTCACCAGAACAGTATTAATTAAACCCCGTCCCCCATGTCGCTCAATAGCTTCGATATGGTCGGCTACGCTATAGCCGTCTGTTTCACCCGGTTGGGTCATGACGTTGCAGACATAAATCTTGGGTACCTTAGAGGCTCGTAGATGAACGGCAATTTTCTTAATCAATAGGTTAGGAATAATCGATGTGTAGAGAGAACCTGGCCCCAAAATAATGGCATCGGCCTCATCGATAGCCTGTAAAGCCGCCCCTTCTGGTGTCGGTTTTACAGGGCTTGAAAAGACCCGCTTAATAGGGCTTCCCCCATGAGGGATATTAGATTCGCCATGGACAATGGTACCGTCTTCCAATTCTGCTGAAAGCTTGATAAACTCCGTAGATGCAGGAATCACCCGACCACGGACTTTAAGAATTTTAGAGGCTGCTTCCAAGGCCTCCTCTACATCATTTTCATAAACTTGTGTAAGTGCTGTCAGAAAGAGGTTGCCAAAGCTATGACCGGACAGTTCCCCCTTGCCAGAAAACCGATATTGGAAGAGATTTTCCATAAGGGATTCCGTATCTGCTAAAGCCACCAAGCAGTTTCTTAAATCGCCTGGGGCGATCATATTAAAATCCTCTCTGAGACGGCCAGAAGACCCACCATCATCGGCCACTGTCACAATGGCGGTTAAATTATTGGTATAGGACTTGAGACCTCGCAACAGATTAGAAAGGCCCGTGCCACCACCGATAACAACAACTTTAGGCCCCTTTTGGAGTCGCATATTTTGGAAAATCATATCCCCCACGCCCTCCCCTTCAGGGATGATAGCACGGATGATGGTCTTGATGACCTTGCTAGTCCCCACTAGCATACATAGGGCTCCTAGAGCAATGGCTACGACCCCTACAGCAACAAGAACAGCATAATCGTAGACCCCAAACCAAAGGTAGGAGTATTGAAGAACCAAATCTTCAAAGAAGGATATCCATTGGTAGTTAAGCATGATGGAGAGGCCAAAGATGACAGCCCCTACACCAAGGCCAAATAGGGTTAACCACCGTTTAATATTGAGTCCTGGCACAAACCACCGGAACCACTTAAGACGTGTCATATTAACTCCTATTCTATCTCGCCACTACGAGGATCAATATCTTCTTCTACCCTATTCTTAGCCATATCTCTGTGCTCAATAGATACAGCATAGCCTAAGTCTTTAAAGGTGTCATAAGCCAGTTCTGCCATGGCTACGGACCGGTGTAAGCCACCTGTACAGCCAATAGCTAGGACGAACTGGGACTTACCCTCTTGCTCGTAATTAGGTGCTAAAAACTGTAAGGTAGATACAAAGTGCTTCTTAAACTCTTGGGTCACAGGAAAGGAATTAATGTAGTCATTAACCGCTTGAACCCGGCCAGACCGATGACGGTACTCAGGAATATAGAAGGGATTAGGCAAGAAGCGAACATCCCAAACCATATCCGCATCTAAAGGTAGGCCATATTTAAAGCCAAAGGAAACTACCGTAACGGACATGCCTTCCTTCTTTTCCACGGCTTCAAAGCGCTCTTTGAGATAGGCCTTAAGGTTAGAGGTCTTCATATTGGATGTATCAACGATATAATCCGCCTTATGACGAATGGAATCCAACATTTCTCGTTCTTCCTTAAGACCGGTGGAAATTCGACCATTAAGGGCCAGTGGATGAGATCGGCGAGACTCCTTATAGCGGCGAATAAGGGTTTCATCCGTAGCATCTATAAAGACGATCTCGTAAGGGACCCCCTTTGTCGACAAGTGTTCCAAAGATTCTGAAAGGGCATCGAAGAACTCACCACCCCGAATATCCACAACGAGGGCTACACGGGTTACACGAGCTCCCCCTTGCCGACAAATTTCAGAGAATTTCGGGATGAGAACAGGGGGAATGTTGTCCACACAAAAGTAACCCATGTCCTCAAGGGCTTGCATAGCCTGGGTCTTGCCGGCCCCAGACATGCCGGTCACGATGAGTAAACGGAAGCCTTCCATACTCTCTCTCCTCTTAGTTTACTAATCCTAGAAATGTATATGATTAATTATAACACAGAGAATTAAGCACAAAAAAAAGAACTCCCGAAGGAGTTCTTTTTAGATGACCACAAATTAGAATTTGTAGTTAAGTTCTGCACGGTAGAAGTCGTTTTTGTCGTTACCTTTTTGATCTTCAACAGAGAAGCCATAGTAACCGGACAAGCCAACATTTTTAGCCAATGCATAGTCAACAGTTGCCAAGAAACCTTTTGCGTCGTTCTTGTAACCAAGAGCAGCAAATTTGGAATCAGGGATGTAACCGTTGGTATCAAGATCGAAGTGTTGAACTTTTACGTCCCAAGAGTTAGCTTTGGAAACGTTGAAGTTGCCATAACCAACACCTGCAATCCACAAGGTAGAGTTATCAACGTCTTTGTTCTTCAACCATTCACCGCCAACCCAAGTTTTCTTGTAGTTAACGTCAGCGTTGAAGCCGTAGTATTTGCCTTCCAATTTACCACCAAATTGATTTGCAGTTGGTGTTACAGTTTGATCAATTGGATTGCCCTTAATATCTGCATAGAAGCCACCAAGACGAGTGTAGTGACCTACTTTACCAGTTAATGCAGCATAAGCCACTTCTGGATTATGGGATGCATTATCTTTAATTGCGTCGGAAGTAAGGTAACCATAAGCGCCTTCTACAGCGATCTTATCATTACCTACTTTGATATTGGCGCCATCGAATGTGTTGTCATAGAAGAGACCAGCACCAATTGTTTGGTTATAACGACCAGCAGTTGCAGTTACGCGTTTGCCGAAGTTGTGTTGAACATATACGCGATCGAAGATTGCTTTAGAATCAGAACCAGAACCTGTAGCATCACCAAATTCAACATCACCAGAAGTTACGCGCAATACTGCTTTAGTGTTTTCGTTTACATTAGCATTGAATTGTACGCGACCACGGAAATCGAATTTAGAATTTTTGTTAGTCAAGCCATACGCTTTACCATTAGATTCGCTATCTTCGGAACCACGGTAACGAAGACGAACGTCACCAGTAGCTTTGATGTTACCTACGCGGTCTTCCAAGTTGGATACGCGTACACCCAAGTTATTGAGTTCGTTGGAGAATTCATCTGCCAAACGGTTAATCATAGCTTGTTGTTCTGCGTTAGCGCGGTCTTGGTTAGCCATTGCTTTAGCTACCATTTGAGCCATTTCGTAACGAGTGATGTTGTTTTGGCCTTTGAATGTGCCATCTGGGTAACCGTT
>CAKPUJ010000010.1:0-39725 GCA_934191645.1 uncultured Veillonella sp.
GATTAATAGCATAGATGAGGAAAGCAATGAGAGAACCAGAGGTTAATTGACCATGGATAACAGAATAACCGCCATACCAAAGGATGATAGTCACTGCAATGGCAGCAGCAAATTCAATGAGAGGGCTTAGGAGGGAGGTCAACTTAGTAGCCCCCATAGCAGCCCTAAAGTTTTGCTCATTCTGTTTGAGAAAACGGGTCATTTCATAATCTTCTCGAGCGAAGGACTTAACCACCCGAACCCCAGAGATAACCTCTTGGAGAAGGGCTGTAATATCGGCAGCTCGACCTTGAATATCATGACCAGCGACCCGCAACTTTTTACCAAAAATATTTATGATACCCAGAACTAACGGAACGGAAACAAATGTTACGAGAGTCAGTTTCCAGTCCAAGGCGAACATGGCGATGACTGATCCAATGAGAGTAACACCCTCTGTAACAAAGGACAGAAGATCTGTTGTGATAGCGGACTTAACAGCTCCTACGTCATTAGTGAGGTTAGACATAACCACACCCGTTTTATTGCGATCAAAATAAGACATGGACAACTTTTGCAAGTGACCAAATATCTTAGCCCGTACGTCAATGATAATACGCTCTCCTATCCAGGCCATATTATAGGACTGCCCATAGGAGGCAAAGCCCCGAATAATAAAGAGGCCCAAGATAGCAAAGGCAATAGCATTAAGCATACGCAGTTCTTTTTGCATCAGAACTTTGTCCACCACATTTTGAATGAGCCACGGAACGACTAGATAAGCAGAGGCCGCGATAATCATGCAAACCACTGAAAAAGCGGTGCGCTTGAGGTAAGGCCTTACGAAGAAGAGTAAACGTTTATAAGAATTATTCATACAATCTCCTACTGAGCTAGATTGGCAATCAATTGTGCCACCCGTTTAACCGCCCCTGGTTGCCCCAGGTCAGCACGCACTTGTTGTAACTGAGCCCGCATAGCTTCATTGGCTACTTCATCATCTAGGAGTGGTGTGAAGGTATCCAAGAGGGTTTGCGGATTTACATCGTCCTGTAAGAGCTCTGGAATGACTTCTTTCTTAGCAATAATATTAGGCAAGCCAATATAGTCTAAGTTCACTAAGATTTTTCCTAAGCCATAGGTGATGGGAGAAATCTTATACAAGAGGACGGTGGGCAAATCCATAAGAGCCGTTTCTAAGGTAGCTGTACCAGATGCAGCTAAGCAGACATCACAAATCTGCATCAAGTCATAATTGCCCCCTTCTGTAATAGTCATGGGCACCTCGTGCTTAGCTATATAATCTTCCAAAGATTGGCGATCTATAGTGTGGGCTCGTGGCAAGAATATTTTAAGGGGTTTGTAACCCTCCTCGACCTTATGACTTTGCATATAGAGTTTAACAGCCTCTAGCATAGTATCTAAAAGGGTCAATATTTCTTGCTTGCGAGAACCAGGCATAAGCAAGAGGTTGTGATTTTCATGGGATGTATTAAAAGTCCTATAGGCCTCTTCCTTTGTCATAGTAGGTTTTACAATATCTAAAAGAGGATGGCCTACAAATTCTACATCGCAGTCAAACTCCTTATAAGCCTCCGCTTCAAAAGGAAAAATAGAAGCAACTTTAGTGACAGTCTTTTTAATATCATTCCCACGAGACTTATGCCAAGCCCAGATGGTAGGCGCTATGTAGTAGACAACGGGAATGCCTAAGTCTTTAGCAACCTTAGCCATTTTCATATTAAAGCCCGGATAATCAACGCAGACGAAGACATCTGGTTTTTCCTTAATCATAATGGACTTCAAATAAGCCCGAAGTTTAAAGAATTTAGGCAGGGATTTAATAATTTCAACGATGCCGATAATCCCTAAATCCTTAATGTCATATACAATATCCACACCAGCAGCTTTCATGAGGTCGCCCCCCATGCCCAGCATGCTTACCTCTGGATAGGCTTCCTTTAAGGCCTTGGCTACGCTAGCAGCGTGCACATCACCAGACGCTTCACCTGCAGAGAACATAACTTTCATAACTAGTCCCCCTCGCTGACAGCACAGATGACGATACCCTTATCATTAGCCATATTTAGAACGGCTGCTTGTTCTACGAAGACCGTCCGATCAGCTTCTACAGCCAAGACACTACAGTCACTATCAATCATAGATTGAAGGGTTGTGCGTCCTACCGCTGGTACATCGAAGCGCTGATCTTGATCAGGTTTGGCCGTTTTTACTACAACCGCACCACCTTGACCCAAGAGGCCACCGCGGCGTATACATTTATCCGTTCCTTCAATGGCTTCAATAGCCATGGCTGCTTGGTTCTTAACCACAACAGTTTGGCCTATATCTAAGCCTCCCATGGCCTTAGCCAACTTAAATCCAAAACGGATATCCTTCATTTGCTCTTCGCTCGGTTGAGCCTTGGTCAAAACGCCAACAGAAGGCATAAAAGGCTTTAAATACAAGGTTTGGTCTACTACATGGAAACCTTCTTTTTCAATGGCATCCACGATGGCCAACATAATCGTGTCATCCTCACGATTCTTAAGAGAGTTGAGGATGGATAGGGTTTTCATATCAGGAATCGTAAGGCCACGCTTATATAGAACTTCCTTGGTCACCTTACCCAACATGGTAATATCGGTAACCCCTTCCTTTTTGAGGGTCTTAAAAATCTTACCTACCTTGAGTGGACTAATATCATAAAAGGCATCCGCTTCTTCTTTCAAGGCCGGATTAGCATCAGGAACTACGGTAATGACCACCACTTGATGGCCGAGTACATGGGCCGCCCGTAGGAACTCTACAGGCAAGACACCAATACCAGCAATCAAACCTAATTTAGCCATCCTATCCTCCTCGTCTATGACTGGATTTCATCCGCAAAAATACACATATACATTCACTCTATTTTACTATAATTCCCCTCTTTTATCAAAAACTACGGCCTATCTAAACTCTTAAGTGCCCCATTTAAATGGCTAAAGGCCTTCCTAGAATCTCATATTAATTCTAGTAGTAATCCTAAGAAAAAAGACACCCCTGCTCCATAAGCTAGAGGTGTCGTCTATTAATCCCGACGGGTACGCATAATGCCACGATCTGCATTGCGCAAGAATCGTAAGAGATGTTCAATTTCAGGGGAAGAATCCAAATTGAGCTCCATTTCTTCGATAGCCTTAGCCAAGGAGAAACCAGAGCGATAGAGAATGCGAAAGGCCTTTTTGAGGTCCCGACGAACCTTCTCATCAATGCCTGCACGAGAAATGCCAACGGAGTTAAGACCAATAACCCGACCAGGTTGACCGTCAGCAATCACAAATGGCGGTACATCCTGTACGATTTTAGCCATACCACCAACCATAGCGTTACGACCAATTTTAACAAATTGATGCACCCCTGCCAAGCCACCGATGACAACGCGATCTTCTACGACAGCATGGCCAGCAAGGCCAGAGAAGTTAGACATAATGACATTGTTCCCTACAATGCAATTATGGGCTACATGGGTACAAGCCTGGAATAAACAGTTGTTACCAACTCGTGTTTCTTCTCCTTCCCCAGTAGCACGGGAGATGGTTACACATTCGCGAATAACAGTGCCATCGCCAATGGTACAGTAGGATTTCTCACCTACGAATTTTAAATCCTGTGGCTCAAGGCCAATGGAGGCATTTGGAAAAATCTCACAGCCTTTACCAATTGTAGTCCAACCACCGATGACTACATTAGCGCCAATTTTGGTGCCATCGCCGATGACAACGTGTTCACCAATGACTGCATTAGGACCGACGATAACATCTTTACCTAATTTAGCGTTGGGATGCACATTGGCAGAACTATGAATTTGTACATCTGCATTTTCCATGCCAACTACGGTCATATGCATAGCAGTAACTCCAATTTCTTAGTCTTTAACGAGTGCAAACATGTAGTCACCAGAGGCGCACAATTTATCGCCTACGTAAGCGCGACCTGTTACCTTGCCCATCATACCTTTAATCTTAACGATTTCTGCTTCCAAGCGAACGGTATCGCCTGGCTTCACAGGGTTGCGGAAACGAACATTATCGATTCCCGTGAACATAGGTGTGAGGCCACGATTTTCTTCTGGGTACAAGAGGGCAATCCCCCCCACTTGTGCAATAGCTTCTGTCAACAGAACACCAGGCATAACAGGGTTACCAGGGAAGTGACCTTGGAAGAAGGCTTCGTTGAAAGTAGCATTCTTAATGCCCACGGCTCTTTTCATTGGTTCCAACTCGATAATGCGGTCTACCAAGAGCATAGGGTAGCGGTGCGGTAAAATTTCAATAATGTCTTCGTGATTCAAGATCATAATTAATCCTCCTCGATTTCCTGTACGATAGATCTAGAGAGACGAGAATTGAGCTCGTGACTAGACTTTTGAGCGATAATATGCGCTTTAATAGGCCCTAACAAATACAAGTCACCCATAACATCTAAGGACTTATGGCGAACCAACTCGTCATCAAAACGAGGGACGGACAGGCATTTGTCATCATCATAAACAAGGGCATTTTCCAAGGATCCTCCCTTAGCTAGGCCCATAGCTTGTAATTGTTCCAATTCCTTAACAAAACCGATGGTCCTTGCAGAGGCAATCTCCTTTTTAAAGGACTCTGCCGTAATGACCACATCGCTTTGCTGAGTTCCCAACAGAGGATGGCTATTGACGGATGTAAAGGTAATCCGATAGTCCTCATAAGGCAAAGCAATGACAAAGCGATCACCATCATAGATTGCATGCATCTTCTTGATGACACGAACCTTACGATCAGCTTCTTGCTCTACCAATCCAGCCTCTTCGATTAACCCCACAAAGACAGTAGATGCACCATCACCCACAGGAGGTTCAGGAGAATTCATTTCTACATAGCAATTATCTACACCCATACCAGAGAAGGCGGCCATTACATGTTCTACAGTAAAGACCTTGGCCTCCCCATCTTCTAAGGTAGTAGCTCGCATAGTATTGGTGACGTTCTTAATGTCCGCCTTAACCGATGGATGTCCATCGACATCTGTGCGTATGAATACGATACCTGTGTTGACCGGAGCCGGTTTCAGGGTCATAGTTACGGGTTGGCCAGAATGGAGGCCAATACCTGTATATTCAATTGGCTTTTTAATTGTCTGTTGTTTAACAGTCACGGGGAATCCCCTTTCAGCCTTTGGCTATAATTTTACTATAAATCATTTTGTATTATACTCACTTACAGGCTTTTTTTCAAGGTAAAAGAAAAGCACCAAGCCAAAGCTTGGTGCTAGTAAGCTCACTTACGTATTGTCCACAGAACAATAAGGAAGGTCTACCTTGTCCCCGAAACGACGCCGGGTCCACTTCCATCGATTGTGAAGCCAGAACCATTCTTCAGGATACCGGCGAATATAATCTTCAATGAACTCATTTAAAATCGTTGTAGTCACTAAAATGTCTCGTTTTTTATCATCTGTCCGTTCCACATAGATCGGCGGATGGATGACTATAACATGTTTCTTCTTAAATTTATCATAGCGAATAGTCGTCGGTATAATAGGCACTTCTTGCATGCGGGCCAAAGTTGCAGGGCCCGTAACAGTCAAGGTTTCATAACCAAAGAAAGGTACCAACATCCCCGCGTGAGCCGCGTCTTGGTCCATGATTAGACCTATGAACTTAGAGTCCTTCAACTCTGCAATCATTTCCCGAATGGATGTTTTAAATGTGACATGTTGATGCATCATCTCCCGGTATTCATTGATGAATTTGTCCGTATCCCCACCTTGTTCAAAGGCTACGGAAATCAGTGGATACCCTTCTGAAGCCAAGACGCCTCCTAGGAGTTCCCAGTTACCAGAGTGCATAGCTGCCAAAATGGCACCTCGCCCATTTTCAAGAGCGTCGTCTAAGTACTCACGACCCTCCATCTCGACCATGTCTTTATAAGCCCCATCTTTGATTTCAGGATAGCGGAGGACATCGATGATCATACGGCCAAATCGAGTGACGGAGGCCTTAGCAATGCGCCGCGCCTCCTCCTTATCATCTGTAATATGGCAGAATAGGATTTGTTCTATGGCCAAGCGTTTGCGCTTTTCTGGTGTAAAAAACCATCCCAATTGCCCCAACAAGGAACCAATTCCATATTGAATAGCATGTGGCAGTAGGCAAATGAAAGCACTAAAGCACTTTAAAAACCTATACATATGTTTTACTTAGTCTCCTTAAGCTGTTCTTTCAAAGCAGCCACTTCCTTTTGAAGGGCTTTCACAGTTTTGATCATATCAGGCAAACGATTTTCATAAGCTGCCATCTTGAGCCATTCCTTGTGTGGACGCATTGGATACCCAGCCATGGTAGAGCCAGAAGGCACATTACCAACAATACCTGTCTTACCGGCAAAGGTACAATTATCACCAATCGTGATATGGCCAGTGCAGCCTGTTTGCCCTGCAAAAATACAGTGATTACCAGTCTTGGTAGAGCCGGCAATCCCCACTTGGGCGATAATGAAACAATCCTCTCCAATTTCCACATTATGACCTAGATGAACTAGGTTATCGATTTTGGTACCTCGTCGAACCAAGGTAGACCCCATAGTAGCATTATCGATACAGGAACAAGACCCTACTTCAACATCATCTTCCAAGACGACATTACCCACTTGTGGTATATGAGTATGCTTACCAGCTTCAGTGGCAAAACCAAACCCTTCGCCACCGATGACAGCCTTGGCACGAAGAACAACCCGCTTTCCAAGAACGCAGTTCTCATGAACTACAGCACCAGCATAAATATCAGAGCCTTCTCCAACACGAACATTGTGACCAATATACACATAAGGACGAATGATAACATTATCGCCAATAACAGCATTATCATTGATAACAACATAAGGCCCGATAGCTACATTCTCACCTAGGCTTACATTCTTACCAATAATAGCAGTTTCATGGATGCCTGCTTCCCAAGTTACAGGTGGGTGGAAGCATTCCAAAACCTGTGCAAAGGCGGCCTTGGCATTAGCTACCACAATTTGTGGTATAGCTAAGCCTTCCACTGGTGCTTCTACGATAACTGCGCCCGCCTTAGATTGCGAAACAAATTCTACATAATCACCAATAGCAAAGGTAATCGAATTAGGCGCCGCTTGTTCTAAGCTACGTGTTTCTTCAATAATACGGGTCCCGTCACCAATAACTTGACCCTTCACTAATGCAGCTAATTGGTCGACTGTATGATTCATAACTATTGCCCCCTAAACACTAGAGAATTATTGTTGCGCTCCTTGCCCTTGTGTAGCGCCTTGGTTAGTGGCTTGACCAGCTGCTTGTTGATTAGCTTCTTGGCTAGATGTATCAGCACGACCAACAGCATCCAAGACTTTATCAGTCAAATCAATACCGCCAGCAGCTACAGCACGGTGAGCTAAAACAACGGTAATGCCCTCTTGTTTAGCAACCTTACCAACTTCATCTTCGAAGTAATCTTGGATTTCCTTATCCTTGGAATTAGTATAGGCTTCAAACTCAGCTTGTGCATCTTGTTGTGCCTTTTGAACAGCTGTTGCATCAGATTGATCCACTGCATTCATTTTAGCTTCTAATTCTGCTTTTTTAGCAGCTACATCTTTATTCACATCAGCCATTTTTTGAGATTGTTGCACGATTTTATTGGTGTCTACATAGCCCACCTTATCAGAACCACAACCGGCTAAAAGACTCATAGCACTGACCATTACAGCACCGATTACTAAAGTTTTTGTACGTTTCATAATATCCTCCTATTCAACGCCATACGACGTTACGATTGCATCAGTTATATCCAAGCCAGAAACATTAGCTTCATCTCCATCAAGGGCCAACACTAGGTCCAAATGTTGAGATTCTGCAATGACAGCCACACGCATACGGACATCTTCTTCCATGGATTGGTAGATAGCATCCACTTGCGCTTGCTTATCATCTAGGCGTTCCTGCCAAGTTTGATTCCATTGAGCCGCATTTGGCAAATTGCTCTCATCCATAATACCCTTGGCTTTAGCCTGTAAATCAGAGTCTCTCTTGGCACTCAAGTCTTTATGGACAGATTGTGCATAGGCATCCAAATCCTTTTGCCCCGCTTCCATAATAGGCTTCAATTCAGCTTCTACGCGAGCCCTAATATCGGCCATATTGCCTGAGATATTGGGCTTTCGTTTAGCCAACAGTTCTTGAAGTTGAGCCTGTAAATCAGCCTTCTTGGACAAGAAGGCCTGCCTTTGATCTGGATCGTAAGGCAATGGCCGATCATAAGTCATAAGGGCCAGCTGTAAATTAACGATTGCTAAATCTGTATCTCTAGGAGATAGCTTTTGCTCTGCTGCATACTTAGCCATAAGTTCATGCCGTTTACGGTCTAGGTCTGCATTCATCTGATCTTCGCGAGCCTTAATTTTAGCCATTAATTCTGTATTGTAAGAATTACTGATCCCCTGATCCATGCTCAGCGCCTTAAGAGCCTCTTCCCGCATCGTCACCTTGGCATTGAGAGATGCTTGCTCCCCTTGATACTGAGCCTGTAAGTCTTCAAGCTCCCGTTGGGCCTTTTGGTATTCCTCATAAGATGGATTGAGACGGATAACCTCATCCATACGAACAACGCCAATAGATGGTCCTTTATGTAAGAGACTAGCCTTTTGATGGTTAGTCACAAAGAGGTATGCACCAATCATGCCTATGACGGCCAAGACTACAATTACGAGTAGGGCCAGCCCTTTTTTACGGTATCCCATGGGACCCCCTTAGCTGAACCAATTATTTATTATTATCTTGCATCTTGCGCATAACTTGGTCTGTTACATCCACACCACCATACAAGACGGAAGATTTTTCAAGCACAACGGATAGGCCTTTAGATTCGCCTACTTGTTTAGCGGCTTCTTCTGCCTTATCTTGCAAACCTTTTTTTAGCTCATCTTCCTTAGCTTGTAATTTTTGACTCGTTTCATCTTGAATCTTTTTCTTAGCAGCCTCATCTTGTGTTGCTTGCATATCTTGTTGTGCATTAGTTACTGTGGTTTGGTAGAAATCTTGATACTCTTGCCCCGCCTTTTGGTAAACAGGATTATCAGGACTCATGACCTTTGTCGCATCGAAATAACCGATATTGCTATCTGGCACTTCCTTAGAAGTAGAGTCAGATAATTGGGTGTATGCCATCATAGCGATACCGCCAATAAATACGAGGGAAATAACGATAGACAAGACCTTGGCTACCGTTTTATGTGCCATCAAACGCATCATAACGCTTATACCTTCTTTCTTATAGATGAAGGCGCCACAAAGGCGCCTTATCGTATATCATCATTAGAATTGTGTGCCGAAACTGAAGTGGAATTTAGACCGTTCCTTACCTTTACCATAATCGAGTTTGATCGGTCCAATTGGTGTTTGGACCCGAAGGCCAGCACCTACAGAGGCATTGAAGCCCTTCTTGGATTCATACCAAGGCACATTTGGCGCATCCCAAGCATCACCGATATCAGTGAAGAGGACACCGGATACCTTCTTAACCAATGGGAAGCGGTATTCCAAGGTTGCGTTGTACATGTACTTACCACGGAACTGATCATCTTCATAGCCACGGAGGGAGTCGGCACCACCCAAGGTGAACAATTGGCTATAAGGAGCATCCCCTTGGATGAAACCACCCCGCGCCCGGAAGGCCAAGACATGACCATTACCCAGCTTGCGGTACATACGACCTTCTGCGGTAAACTTGTAGAAGTCGAAGTCACCACCTAAACCGTGACCAGCCCATTGTGCTGTGTAAGAAATCCGTTTGCCGTGGCTAGGGTCGTAGATATTATTCCGAGAATCGTAAACTTTTTGCCAGGTGATGGAATTAGTGCGACCGAAGTTATTGCCTACATAATTAAGGTCTTTAAAGTCTTTAGGGTTATCTGGCCAAGGATCATTACTTGCCCCATTTGAGTTTTTATCATAACGGAAGCCAGAGCTATCCCCATCTTTCCAGCGGTATTTGTCATTCCGCGTTTCCAAGGTCACAGTATCGCGGGTATATTCACCAGTTTGGCGACCCAAGGAGATGTCAAATCCATTAGACTTTTTATTGTATTCCGCTACTTCATTACCATGTGCATCATAATCTGTGTATTCATCTTCCCGATTAAAGAAGGAGAATCCGATGGAAGTCCCTTTACTATCGAGCCATGGATGCAAGTAGGAAATTTGATAGTTCTTATAGTTATCTTTACCACCGACTTCCCAGTGGATCTTAATCTTATCTCCTGTGCCGCGGAGGTTATCTTCGCCCAATTCGATAATGCCTACAAGGCCATCAGATTGAGAGTACCCAGCACCCAAGGTAATGGTACCAGTCTTATGCTCCAAGACATCAATTTCGATGACTACTGCATCTGGTGTAGACCCTGGTAAGATGCGAACATTCACATCATCAAAGAAGCCCAAATTGTAAACCCGTTCTACAGACCGGCGCACCAAGAAGGCATTGAAAGGTTTGCCCTTCTTTTGGATAAATTCGCGGGTAATTACCTTATCGCGAGTTTTCTTATTGCCAGCTGGTACGATATCTTCAACCACGCCTTCTACGATGGTAATGTGAACAATGCCATCATTATCTACAGACAAGCCAGATACATGGGCCATAGTATAACCATCCCGTTGGTAAGCAGCATTAATCCCTTGGATTTTTTGGCCTACATACACGGAATTAAGGACTGTACCTGGTTGTACATTAAGGTAGTTAACCAAATTCTCAGAGGAATAAACCGTATTGCCTTCAAATTGGATTCCCTTCACAACAGGATTAAGCGTTACCTGGTAAGCGACTTTTACCCCTTCAGGAACTACTGTAATAACTGGGTTAACCTCAGAGAATACACCCGTATTGCCCAAAGCCTTAATATCAGCGAGGATTCCATCTTCTGTGACCTTATCGCCCACCTTATCCTTCAAATAGGACAATAGTTCAGCTTCTCGGCCAGCCTCAATGCCAGTTACAGAAAGACCCGTAATGGTTTTGCCCAAATAAGGTTTCAACATTTCAGGTGTTACGGCAGATACGAATTGTGCTTGTACATTAGCATCTGCTTGATTATTCGCATCTTGTGCAGCTTTATCAAGATCGGTGCCACCAGTTACCTTAGACACCATCTTGACTTGTTTGTCACTAGTAGACAAAGCAGAATTATCTACCTTTACAGACCCATCAGGTGCTTGCACTACAGTACCATCTTCAGAGATAGCTGTATCGCCACGAGCAGCAGTAATAGCTGCTAATTCTTCTGCTTCCTTAGAATTGCGCACGCCCCCTACACTAGGTGCTGCGGACGCATTCATTGGACTTGTAGCAGATGCTGTAGCCACCTCATTGCTAGCTTGTTCAGCCGCGTCGGTAGTCCCCATTTGAGGGGTGTAACCAGCTTCTACATTAGCCGCCATGACAGAGCCAGAGCCCATAAGGGCAGATAAAACGGAAACTGCCAACATACGTTGATAGGTAGTTTTCTTTAACATACAGGATTTTCCTCCTAAAAGTAACTCTTTAGGCTATTGCCTAATCTGAGCAATTAATCTGTTTTATTATAGCATAATCCTAGACAGAAAGGTATGGTTTACAAAGATTTTATATTTGAAGAATCCGCACCACTATCCTGTTTTCAGGCTTTGTGAAATTTTTATGGGCACGCTACCTAAAAAGCTCCCCCTGGCTAGAGGTTAGATTATCAGAATCTAATCTCGCCAGGGGAAGCTCTTTTTATATACTATTGTTAAATTTACAAAGAATACTCTTTAACAACTAGAAGGTAGTCTTCCAATAAGCTCCTACGAAGCTATGGTTATTAGAAGAACGCCACGCCCGCGTAGATGTATGCTTACCCAACTTATAGCGGACTCCATAGACCTTATCCTTATTATTGAGGCCTTGGCTATAGGTTACCATGAGGTTGGGAATTAGATATTTACCAATCTCAATATTATAATAGCCAGCTGTTTCTTTATTTAAAGGCTCATCAGGATCGATGGAGCCTGTTGTTATATTCATCAAATCCAGACCCAATGTCCGTTTAGCCGCCTCTTCCACATAGCCAAAGGCGTACATTTGAGCTGCCGAAATGCCCACTGCAGTTGCATCATCACGGGTCAGAGCCGATGAATTGCTATCTCCTCCACGACCAAAGGTTAGCATGGATATGATCTGATTTTTCGACAAACTAGGATTAGAAGATAAAACTAAGTCCAATTGATCAACGGTTCCTTTTACACCCAAATTGATAGCATAGTCATTAACTTGGGTTTCCGCTTGTAGGTCCAAACTAGGAAGGTATGAACCCTGGTGGAATTGAGCCTTTCCTTTGGTAATCCTGAAAGTATGACTCAAGTACTTAAAGGTCCCATCTTTTACATTGAAGGACCCACTTGGGGTTGGCCAATAGGTATGACCGGCAAAGCGAACCGATCCTCCTATGACCATATCATACAGGGTCCGGTCATAAAGACGAACATTTTTACCCGCATTAACGGTCACATCCAAGGCAAATGGCAGAACCGAGTCTGACCCATCTAAGGCAAGAGGAATTTTAAATCGTGTATCATGCAAATCCACGTGACCAGTCAATGTTGGTACACCATCCACATCAGTAGCATAGAGTTCTCCTGTTAGTGGCCCTTTGATGTATTCGTTATCCACTTCAAGATTATCCAACTGAAGGGCCCCTTGGTAGCCAGTTAGTTGGCGATCCCACCAAGTGAATTGTCCTGTAAAACCAGCAGAGCCCTTACCCATTTGGGCATCACCTTGTAGGATTGCTTTATTGCCATTAAAGATTAAATCGGCATTAATAGCTTCTAGTGGTTTAGCTACAGTCTTGAATTGCAAGATGCCATTCCGCACGGTAACAGTACCAAAAGCTTGTGGTGCCTCAACGGATCCTGTTAATTTAATTTTGCCACCAATGGAGCCTTGTCCATCTGTGACATAGGGACTCATCAATGGTGCAACAGCCAAATCAGCCTGACTTAAATCGACAATCAGGTTCATAGATTTATCATCTGATGGTGCAAGATAGCCAGAGGTATACATAGCAGCCAATGGCAATTTACCAGATACGGTAGCACGATAGGCTCCTTTTTGGCCCATAAGGGCTTGAATATTAAGGACCTGGTCTTCCATAGTAGCTAACATAAACACATGGTCTAAGGCTACTCCATTATAGGACGGACTAATTAAATCAGCGGAGATCTCAGCCTTAGGATTATGGCTATCGCCAGATAAGTTGATGACAGAAGACAGGGTCCCTTGCGGATCTACAGAATCTGGCAAGAGCGCCTTAAAGTATTTAAGGTCCACCGAATTAACTGCCACTTGCATAGCGGTTTGTCCGCCAGGATTAAGGTCCATGGTACCGCCTGCTGCAATCATACCAGAGTCTACTGGCAACTGTAGCTTTCTAATAGTAATCTTCTTATCAGCCAAGCTAGCATCGACTGTACCATCGCCTAAGACTTGGTCGCCCAGAGCTACAGAGGAAACGGTCCCCTTTACATCAAGAGCTGGATTATTCACGGTGCCACCTAAGCCCACAGTACCATTAAGACGGCCTGTAAAGCGTCCATTCATAGACTCATCCTTGGAGAATATAGATATCATATTTTTGATATCTGCATTAGACACTGTGATTTTACCAAAAAGATTCTTAGGGTCTTTGAGCTTAACACCACCGGCAAAACTATAATTCCCCTTATCTTGATCTGTAAATGACATAGACTCAACATTAACGACCGTTGGATCAGCATATACAGCCCCCTCAATATCATTAAGAGAAGTCCCATTAATCATCACCTGACGTGACCATACATTAGCATTGAACACAGGCTTATCAAGGGTTCCCGTTAAGGTCCCCTGAGCCGCTAAGTAACCATCCACTTCAAATCGATCATCCGATACCAGTGGTTTCAGGTAGATTCCATCACCGGTGAAGGAGAAGTTGAGGCTCTTACCATCCATAGTCCCTTGAGCAAAAATCTTGGAGCCATACGATTCTAAGGCTGCATCATACACACTGAGGTGATTATTCTTATAATTATAGCGGGCATAGAGGTCTGATACGAGGAAGCCATTAATGGACCCATCTTTAAGGCGAGCCCGCCCCACTACATTCGGAGCATCGAACGTACCAGTAATATGGTTTTGCGTATAGAACCATCCAGTTACAGGTATATCGGTAATATTTTTAGCAAGGTTTTCAATCCGCGTATCCTTAGCCTCCGCATAGATATCCAAGCTTTTATCCTGCCAACCGATTGTACCATATGCCTTATAGAAACCACCTTGATCCATAATTGTAGCCTCATGAATGGTAACGATGTGATTTTCTATATCCCCATCAAGGTTCAAGCTATCAAAATGGCCATAAGAGCCAAGGCTAATCTTGCCTGCTGTCAAGGTTACATGCCCCTTAGGATCATCTAGGGGTCCTGAAATATGAGCATTCACGGTAGCGCGCCCATCTAGGTCATAGCCAACACGAGAGGACAGCATAGACAAAGGAATATCATAGCCTGCTAGGCTGATATCAGCCTGTCCCTCTTTAAGAGATCCGTATCCTGTAAAAGCCCCCTCTCCTATAGTGCCATTCAGATAGGAAATATCAACAGCATTTCCATCAGAAGCGAAGCCCAGGGAAACTGTATCAAGACTAATACCTTGGTAGGTTAAATTACGGGCATCCAATTGTCCGATTAAGGATTGAATATGTTTATCTTGACCATGGATATACACTTGCCCCGATAAGGTGCCCCCCAAATCATAGCCAAACATAGGAGCTATTTGAGAGATATCAAACTGATCAGGACTAATGGTAGCATCAAAATTACCAGAATTAATATCATATGATGCTTGCCCAGAAAGAGATGTATTTCCCTTATCCAAGCGAATATCCTCTAGAACCAAATGGCCATCCTTTAGCGATACATTAGCCCCTAGTTTATCCAGACTATAATCGCCATAGGTCACATCGTGTCCCACCAAGCGACCTGATAAGGTTGGAGACAGGGTATCTCCCCCCACATGGATTTGTCCAGCAAGGCGGCCACCGACAGGTAGGTCTATCAAGGCCCCCGGATCAACATCAGCGGCTATAACATCTAAATTCAACCGAGCTCGGTCATCTTGTATAGCAATAGAACCGGAGACTTCTCCCTTTTGGCCATTTACATAAGCTGATCCGGATTTAATAATGATTTTATTGTTGGAAAAGGCCACATTTGTTTGGGCTTTATCAAAGCTAAAACCTTGCCCACCGAAATTGTAAGTTCCTGATACATCTCGGATAGCCGCATGCCCTTCCCAAGTGAGGCCATGCTCATTATCAGAAGATATAGTAAGGGCAATATTTTTTGCATAACCCCCCGCTAACCTTATATCTTTATGGCCTACTAAAGCCACATTCGCGATGGAAGCGTCTAAGCGATCGGCCTTAATATAAGCCGTAAACTCTTTAGTATTATCCGTGTTAAGAGAACCAGAAATGGATAGATTCTGTCCCTCCAAGGAACCTGTTAGATTTCCTTTTACAATAGGAGAATCAGAAAGGCTAAGACCTCCCGATATAGCCTCAACCCGATAGGCCTGGTCCTTATAAGGTCGAACTGTTAAGTCTACTTGATCAAGATGGACATCGCCTTTAAAAGAGGAGTCCTTACTAGATGGATCCTTCTTAATCAAATCCTCCACATTCCATTTTCCTTGGCCATCCTGCCATACATGAAGGTCCCCATGGGACACTGTGACCTCACTTACAAGAGCTGCCGCCCCATCACCAGCTAACAGGCGGGCTGCTCCTACAGGAGAAAGACCTACCACCACAGAGTCTGCATACCCTACTTCCTGGCCTTTTGTATCCTTAATGATTACCTTAGATAAGGCCACCTTACCATTCCAAGTGACTTCCATAGAATCATAAGCCATAGAGCCATTGATAGTCTTATTCAATTGTGCTTGCACAACCGGCTTAACATAGGATTCTGCTACCGGTTTAAAGGCTATGCCCGAGCCGATGAGACAGGCTATGATTGCTGCAGACAAGGCTATATAGCGCTTCGTTTTCATGGTTTCACTCTTCTTATGATAAAAAGGGGTCATTGAAACAAGGCGTTACAATGACCCACGAACTGAGCCCTAGGGCCACAGACTATTTCTTATGTATATTTTATTTATTTGTCCCTTTATTGGCAAGAGTTGCTAATTGATTAGTAGCATCAGAAGTAGCAATTAAACTAGCCCCTTGTCCAACAGGTGTATCCAATGGTACCCCTGTGTATTGTTCCAATTGCGCCACAGCGATGTTGTAATTATAGACAGCATCTAAGTAATTATTACGAGCCGCTGTTAATTTGGTTTCAGCATCCAATACATCGATATTAGCCCCTACCCCTGCTTGGTAACGCAAGGTGTTAATCCGGAAGGATTCTTGTGCAGAGTCGACAGCTGTTTTGGTGGATGTAATGGTTTGTTCTGCGGCCTTCATATCAAGAAAGGCCTTTTGAACTTGACTCAAGACGGTATCAATATTAGCCAAGTTAGTCTCTTTGGCTCCTTCAAAGGCTGCTTGAGCCTTCTTAATAGCCGCTTGGGTGCCGCCACCATTCCAAATGGACCAGGATGCCTTAGCACCAATATTCCAGTCCTTGCCATCGCCAAAACCCTTCCAACCATTGTCAGAATAGCCCCGCCCGGCAGAGGCAGAAACCGTTGGCAAGTAGCCAGCTTTAGCAGCATGCAAATCTTCTTCGGCTTTCTTAACATTCATGGCAGACTCTACCAATTTCGCCCGGTGGATCAAAGCATAAGCTTTGGCCTCTTCTAAAGTCACATTATAGGGTGCGTAATTAAGGCTCTTATCCGCTGTATCTATCTTAGTAGATACAGGGAGCGCTAAGGTTTGATTAAGGTCAGTTTCAGCTAGATCAGCTTGATTGCGAGCCTTTACCAAATTGGTTTGTGCATCAGACCAGGTTGTCTTAGAAGCCATTACATCGGAATTAGCAACAATCCCCACACTATATTGAGCCTCTACATTTGTTAAATGACCTTGGTAATCAGTGACAGATTGGTTGGCTACATCGATAGCATTGCGGTCCTTGATAAGGGTGTAGTAACCTGCCACTGCATTATATTTAGCCGTTTGTAGGGCCTCTTCATAAGCGGCCCCTGCTCCTTCACGAGTATAGCGAGCACCTCGAATAGAAGCCGTTGTGGAGGCATCAAAGACAGGTACAGATAGGGTGAAACCAATAGAAGAGCTTGTATGGCCACCTTTACCAACACTCGTCCCACTATTAGAACGGGCACCAGAATAGTTTGCAGCCACCTGTGGATTCATACCTGCAGCCGTTTGAGAGACTCCCGCTTTAGCGGCTTCATAAGTCCAAGCGGAAGCCTTAGCAGTCCGATTGTTTTCCAAAGCAAGAGCAACCGCTTTAGTAGCATCTAGGGATACGGCTGTAGGGTAGTTAGCCGTATCAGATGTCTCTTTAGCCGCCATAGCTTCTTGGGTCATCTTAACCGCTTCTAGTTGATATTTAGATAATTTAGGTTGATTGTTAACCGTAGTTGACACAAGGTTAGCATTCACTGCTTTCACGGTCATGGGAACCGTAGTTGATATAGAGGCAGCCAAAGCGCCACTCGTAGTCATAGCCAAGAGAAGAGCTATGGACAAGGTCTTTTTATTCATGGATAGAAACCTCCAAAAGTTGAGATTTAGAATACTTGTTTAATACCCAAATAGGTACCACCATTATCAGAAGAGAATGGACGCGTCGTTTGAAGGACACCATAGGTATCCCCCTTCAAGCGGAATTCAGAGCGGATTCTATACCGTTGATGATTGAGGTCAAAGACCGCTGCAGACAAGGAGAATGGGCCACCTAGTCCATAGTCAAGCCCTAGGCCTAACTTACTTTCAAAGAATCCCCCCCTAACAGACCATTTATCCGTTAAGTACCTACCTGCATTGAGATCAAAATCAGATCCATCTCCTATATTAGAAAAGCCTAATTCCATAAGATTTTTATTGGTAAATAAGCGAAGATGCGCGTTGGCATGATATTCGTTCTGATGACTATTATATAATAATTCACCTGACATTTCAGTAGCTAATTGTTTACTTTTGTTTACATCTTCGTTAGAATCGGAGGCCTCGATCCCAGTATTTACAGCCTCAGTGGAGGACTTTGGGTAGGGTTTACCTCCTAATATTTTATTAACACGAGATGAAATTTGCGCTGTATTATGAAGGGTTTCCTTAATATTTTGAGCAGCTTGCGGATCTGTAACAGTAGTTTCCATAGAACGGGCCATGGAATCCACCCTTTCAGTAGTGTCCTTCATGTTGATCAAAATAGCCCGCATATCATTGCCTGCATTACCATCTGCATTAAATTGTTGCGCTGTCGCATTCATTTGCGCCGTCATAGCCGCTAAGTTACCGGTAATAGCCACGGTATTATCTGCCATGGTAGAGGTGGATTGAAGTGTATGACGGAGGGCATCTTGGGTCTTAGGATCACCGATAATGTTATTCATGGATTCTAGGAGCTTTTCCGTCCCCTCCATGAGTTTTTTAGCGGAGTCAAAGGCCTGGTCCATCTCTCCCCCCTTACCATTAACATAGTCGCCGGACTTGAGGTACTCGTTAGAGGTGCCTGGGGTGATCAAAATGAACTTATCCCCCAAAAAACCATCAGAGGAGATAGAGAAGGTAGAATCCTTAGGAATCTTAGCATCCTGATTCAAGTCCATAGAAACGCGTACAGAATGTGGATTATCCACAGCTATATCCTTAATTTTACCCACTTGTACGCCGGAGTACTTAACGGCATTTCCCACCTTCAAGCCATTAACAGAGGCAAATTGACCGGTAATGGCCATCTGCGCCTTAGGAAATAAATTGACATTCCCCACAAATAAAACAGCCGCGATAAAGGCGATAATCCCTACTAGGGTGAAGGCCCCTACCTTAGCTTCTGTTGTCCATTTCATATAGTTAATCCCTCTTTACACACCATCAACTTGGCCATGAATGAAACTTTGTACCAACTTATTTTTCGATTCTTGGAATTGCGCTGGCGGCGACACCTCCACGAAATTTCCCTTATCCAGGAGGGCTATCGCATCCCCCACATAAAAAGCAGACCGCATATCATGGGTGACAACCAAAGATGTACATCCCAAGCGTTTTTGCATAGCCCGAATTAAATGGCTAATCTGCATGGACGTAATAGGATCCAAACCAGATGTAGGCTCATCATAGAGGAGGATGGATGCATCTTCTGCGATTGCCCTCGCCAATGAGACCCGCTTCTTCATGCCCCCAGATAATTCATTAGGCATATACTCTTCATAGCCTGCTAGGCCAACCCAATCCAAACGTTGGCTGACAACCTTTTTTATATCTTCATCTGACAACTTAGTATGCTGCCGGAGGCCAAAGGCCACATTTTCTCCTACCGATAGAGAATCAAACAGGGCAGAGTATTGAAAGACCATGCCCATCTTACGACGAACCTGATCAAACTCCGATTCAGACAAGCTTGTTATATCAACACCATCTACCAATATGTGGCCTGAGGTAGGCTTTTGTAAGCCTATGAGGAGACGTAAGAGGGTTGATTTACCAGATCCCGATCCTCCTAAGATAACAAGGGTCACTCCATCACCGATGGTCATGGATATATTATCTAAAATAACGCGGCTACCATAGGCAACGGTGACGTTTTTCAATTCAATCATAGGCCCCTCATTAGAACAAGACAGATGACAAGAAGTAATTAAGTATAAATACGAGAATAATGGAGGTAACTACAGAGGAAGTTGTGGAGAATCCAACAGCCTCAGCCCCCATTTTAGTATTCATCCCCTTATAGGCCCCCACTAAAGCAATAACAGCTCCAAAAACAGAAGCTTTTAGAAGTCCCAAGGTAAAATCTGATACCGTAGAGAACATTTGAATGGAGTCCAAGTAGGTTTGAGGCGACAATCCTTTAATGGAAGTTGCTACAAAATAGCCTCCTGCAATGCCGATAACTACGCCGTAAAAGGCTAAAATCGGCACCATAATCATGCAGGCAACCACCCTAGGCACAACCAAGTAACCAATAGGGTTAGTAGCCATCACACGAAGAGCATCAATTTGCTCCGTTACCTTCATAGTCCCAATTTCTGCTGTAATAGCAGCGCCTACACGACCAGCCAAAACAACACCTACTAAAATTGGCCCCAGTTCTCGTCCCATGGCAACCGCCATAAGGCCGCCCACTGTAGATTGAGCCCCATAGGTAATGAGGACATCCGTAATTTGCAGCGTCATAACGCCCCCCGCGAAGAAGAGGGTAATAGAAATAATAGGTAGTGAATCAACGCCCAAATGGGCCATCTGCTGTAAAACATGCCAGAAATTGATCATGGGCAATTGTTTGATTGTCTGTCCGACCAAAATCATGGCCCGCCCAATTTCTGTCAAGCGACTCAAGGTAAAGGCCCCAATGGCTTCTAACCAGTTCATACACGTCTCTCCATCTAATGCTGTATCAATTTCTTGTCTGTCTCAATTAGGCTATGTCTAGGACACGCTATCCTACCTAGGTCCTAACTGAGCCCTTCTTCTTTAGAAGCATCCTTATCATCCGTAGGCAAAGGTTTTTCTAGACTCGCTTTTGCCCCTTCTTGATGGGCCCCCTTTTTCTTTGTATTACGTGCTTCTTTAGCCCGTTCCTTATCCCGTTTAGCAGGGCTGACAACGTGGATTTTAAACTGCCCATCTCCTTGGATGATGTAATCCGTATCAATAGAGGCCTTTTGGTCCTTTTTATTCTCATCATCAATAGCATCATCTAAAGAATTGGAATGGCTTTTTTTCTTAATATCTCCAGGGAGTGGATTAGATTCAATCCCATCAATTTTAGGCTTCTTAACTCCTTTTCCTCCCTCATCGTCAACCATAGAAATTCCCTCTTCTAAGATTTCTACAACGATTTGGTTGTTTTGATCCGTATCCTTTAATTCCTTATAAAGATCCTTGAAATCTTTATAGGTTTTGAGACGGCGAATAATTTCATCGGTTAAGTTATACTTTTGCTTTTCGAATACATAAGGCAATGGGACGACCCCGCCACCGCGAACTTCTAAGGTGGCGTCACCCAGTTTTTGGTTTTTAGGAACGGTAAAGAAGACTTCTTTAACTTCTTTCTCTCCTCTAAAAGGTTCAATCGTCACATCTACTACAATGGTATCTCCTGGTGCTACATAGACTGGCGAGGCCGTAGCATCTACGATTTTAGCCGTCTTCTTTCCTTGTTGAACATCAGCCTTAACATCGATATCCTGAATTTCAAAGTTGATAAAGCGGTTGTTCATCAACACGTCGATAACCTTATAGAATTCATCAACGGATTTTTCAGAAATAGAGTTGGAGGAGTAGAACATGTTAGTTCGCGTCAATGGTGTATACGCATTATCCCGTGGGCGGATGGTATAGGTCACCTTAGCAGTTCCTTCACCAGTTCGGTCCATAAGCTTATTGAGGAAGGAATAGAGGGAGGTCGCGGCCAAGGTTGGCGTCATTTCCTCATTTTCTATCACCTTAACCCAAGCTTGTTTCTCTTGTGCTGTATCCAAATCACGCAAATGGAATTGGATGGGAATTCCACCTGTATTTTTACCCATTTGACCAGCGATACCAGCGCCACGATCTTCATTAACAGATCCCACTTCAGCTCCCATAGACCCCAATTTAAAAGCGGAGTCCAAGGATTTTACCACTGTAAAGATGGAAGCATTGTGCATAAAGTAATTAGAGGCGCCCCGTTTCAAGAAGGGATGCCCGAAAGCTACAAGACGGTCCCCATCTACATAAGTGACCGTCCCAATAGCCCCTAATTTTAAATTACCATCAACTAAAAGAGCTGCAATAGACCCGCCTGGCACCAATGGCTTGACGACATCATCACCTGTAGCGGCTGCTGTATCATATGTTTCATACTTATAGTTAGGTAGCTTTTCCTTCAGATAAGACAAGGCCCCTTGATCAAATCCATAGGCCATAAGAGGTGTTCCCATAGGAATAAGTTGCCCATCTCCTTGGCCATGCCAGGACTTATTAAGGTTCTTTTCATAAGGGATATGCCATAATTTAACCATATCTTGGATTGGGGTAATCATGCCCACAGTACCATCTGCAAATCCCCAACCATAGGCAACAGCACCCACTAGTTTGCCGTCTATATAGACAGGTGACCCGGACATACCATGAGCAATGCCCCCTGTCTCCTCCATGACCGGTCCAGAAAACTTAGCCAGAATAAGGTCTCCAGAAGGACCTCGATCCTTCATAACACCTAAAACCTTTACATCAAAGTTGGAAATTTGGTCCCCTACAAGTACAGTTTTAGCCGTCCCAGTCATACCTGTTTTTACTTGGTCCACAGGCATAAAATCAACCGCTTGGGCTATGTTCATAGCCCCCAAACAGAAGCATACTGCGAGCAAGGCCCGCTTAGACCGGCACCATATTTGATTGCTCATATCAGTATCTCCCCTATCTTACTTGGACTCGACTACGACCACTGCTTGTCCCCGTTGTACGGACTCTCCTACATGTACTTCTACAGCTGTCACTTGACCGCTCACAACAGCTTTAGAAGCTGCCATAGGGCCAGCTAAGGTTTCTACCGTAACTAAGGTATCCCCCTCTTGCACTTGAGTGCCTAGAGGCACTACAGAAGCTACCGTTCCCGTAAGAACAGTATGGTGTTCTAATGGTTGCGCCATAGCCAATCCTGTGGACATAGCACTTGCTACTAGCATAGTCGCTAAGGTTTTTTTCATTGTCATACATAACTCCTTGGTCAATTAATTACTTACTCCTATAATCAATCACTTATTTAAGTACTAACATATCCTCATAAGTTTTTGCTTGATTTTGATCTTGATGGACTACCTTACCCTTATAGGCCATATCTGCTGCGCCTTGCCCATTGAGCTCAAGTGCATCAATGGCCCCTAGTTGCTTGATAAGATTAACCCCTTCCTTAGAGGTAACCCCCATAGAGGCCTTACCATCCCGATCAACAGCCATAGCTATGAGGCCTCGATTTTTCGTGGTACCGATAAAGGTCCGAGCTAAACGGCTATTGGACTTAGGCCCCACATACGCTCCGCCAATAAGAACTGGGCTCCCTTTAGCGTAGGTAATGGCACCCTCTGTAGATACCTTAGCCAAGGCTGGAGCGGTCCGAATAATTAGAGAATCCCCCACCTTAAGAGTCTTGAGCTTATCCGCACTAGTCCCATGGCCTGACAAGACCATAGCCCCCTTAGCCAGTGGAGAATTAGCCTTTGCTAGCGCCGTCACCTTGCCATTTATAACAGTTACCTCTCGTCCAAAGGCATTAGTCCCTGTAGAGGTGCCAAAGGTATCCGTATAGAGAATTAAGTCATTAGCCATACGAGCCTGATTGATACCAGTCACAGGCAGAGTCCACTTATTAGCGGACACTTGAAGGCTTATCTTTTGGCTATTAATGGTATAGCCACGACCCGCTCCATAAACCAATTGGGCCGTCTTTGTTAAGGAATCCGGTACAATCCCTTGACCTGCTGTATCCGTTACGGACACGGGAATGTACTTCCCCTTTTGCTTAAGGCCAACAGCAGCCCGATTAACAGAGGATACCTCCTCCACATCATTACCGGCTTGGTTGCTATAGACCTTCATAGCTACCCCAGCGGGAGCTGTCAGTGCCGTCACTTGCACTGGGCCCTCTTGACCCGTAGTATTCCATTTAATCAAGCTAAGGGAGGAATCTAAATTTTTACTAGTCTTATTGGATATAGCCGCAAACATATCTACTACGATACGATTGGGATTTTCCAAGGCAAAGGCACGGTATTGAACAGGCGTGTCGGCTTGGAAGATGAACTTGAGAGGGTCCTTTTCTTCAATGGCAATGCCTTTAAGGACACCTTTTTCCTTACCTCCATTGAGGTGACCCTCCTGTATTTGATTGGACGATTTAGGAAGGCTCACAGTTACCTCATGGTTTGCTTCATCATAGGATGTAGTCCAGCCTTCAGGTTTTGCCGACAAATCTAAGACAAGGCGACTACGATTAGTCGTATCATTAGCCCGTAAACCTGTCACAGTGACAGCCAAAGCTCCATTGATAGATAGACTCGTTAGGGCTAGGACCGTGACTATTGCCTTCCACTTCATAGGTTAATACCTCCAATCCTCCAAAATAATTTACTCTTTATTATAACATACCTAGCCCAGAGACCAGAAAACCCCTGAGTTTAGAATTTATAAAAGCTTTAGCTTTTATTCATCTTACTCAGAGGTTATGTATCGTATTCACTATATAAACCGGATTCATCCTAAGTGATCTACTATGAATTTCACCTTTACTAGTACTGAAAAGTGCTAGCCTTACTGAAGTTCTTCTAGGGTGTCTTGTAGGGAGGACATTTCTTCAAGAGCCTTGGCCGTCCCTCGAATTACTGCATAACGAGGTGCTTCTACCAAATAAGCTGCAATACCAATCACTCTTGTTATGATTCGGTCTACCCCATCCAGAAGAGCGCCTCCTCCCGTTAGGATGATACCATGGTCCGCAATAGCTGCGACTAATTCTGGCGGCGTTTTTTCGAGGATATTTTTTATGCCTTCCAAAATGGAGACCATATGAGCTTCCATGGCCTCTTGAATTTCCTGAGACGAAACCAGCGTAGACTTGGGAAGTCCAGTTCCCAAGTCACGGCCTCTAACGACCATATCCTGCTTAGGAGCCTTACGATCTACAGTCCCAATGGAAATCTTAATTTCCTCTGCCGTAGGATAGCCGATAACCAAGCGTCGTTTCCGCTTAATATAACGGACAATAGCCTCATCAAAGCGATCTCCGCCTACAGGCAGGGACTCTGACACAACTACACCTGAATCACAAACGACAGCAATATCAGTAGTGCCGCCGCCCATATCGACGACCATGGCGCCTACATCACGAGCTTTATCGAGACCTGTCCCCATGGCCGCAGCCAGAGGTTCCTCAATGAGAACAGTCTTACGAGCGCCCGTCCGAAGCAAGGCTTCTAAAATGGCCCGTTTACCAACAGGAGTAATGCCTGAAGGGACACAGGCTACTATTCGCGTCCTCACCAAAACAGATGCTGGAACTACAGCGCGGATAAAATGACGTAACATAAATTCTGTCATATCATAATCAGCTATAACCCCTTCCTGCAGGGGGCGGATAACTTCTATACCTACTGGGGTACGCCCCCACATACGACGGGCCTTAGCCCCTACCGCCAACACCTCTTGAGTCTTAGTATCCCGCGCTACAAAACCAGGCTCATCCAGAACTAAGCCACGGCCTTTTACATACAGTAAAACATTGGCTGTCCCCAGATCAATTCCTATATCATAGGTCATGTTCCAATTGAGACCAGATAAGAAGGAGCCTGCCTTTTTATGGGCAGCCTCCCTCTTAAGCTTCATTTGCGGCGTCAACTTAGCGATAGTCTTAGTCCGCTTTTGACGACGGGCAATCCGGTTCTGTACTAATTGTTCCTTAGTTAGGACCTCTGATTTTCGTCCCTCCTTGCGGGCCCGTGGTTGTCCTTTGAGCCCTTCCACCCGTCTAGGTGATTCACTTTTACGATTTTTCTTTTTATTCGTCAACCCGAACAATGTGCGCACCCAACTTTTCTAATTTACTTACTAAATTATCATAGCCACGATCGATGTGGTGCAAGTTGCTAACCTTAGTCTCTCCTTCTGCACAGAGACCTGCACAGACAAGAGCTGCGCCAGCCCGAAGGTCTGTCGCTTTGACTTCAGCCCCATGAAGGCCTGCAACGCCTTCCACGATGGCTTTTCGTTCTTCAATATCAATATGAGCGCCCATACGGCGAAGCTCTGCTACATGCATAAAGCGATTTTCAAAGACTGTTTCTGTAACTGTGGAGGTCCCTTGGCAGATAGTTGTAAAAGCCATGAACTGTGCCTGCATGTCCGTAGGGAAACCAGGGTAAGGTAGCGTTTTAATATCCACCGCCTTCATGCCTGTCCCATCGGAAATAACCCGGATTCCATCCACATCTTCTTCTACATGGACACCGGCTTCTTTAAGCTTAGCCACCACCGGCTTTAGGTGTTCAGACAAGGCGTTTTCTACATACACATCGCCACCGGCCATAGCCGCTGCTATCAGATAGGTACCTGCTTCGATACGGTCAGGAATAACCGTATGAACAGCGCCTTTAAGTTCTGGCACCCCTTCAATACGAATCACATTAGTGCCAGCCCCTTTAATATTAGCTCCCATAGAATTTAAATAGGTCGCCAAATCAACAATTTCAGGTTCTTCAGCAGCATTTTCAATAATGGTCTTCCCTTCTGCCATAGAAGCTGCCATGATAACATTTTCTGTAGCTCCTACGGATGGGAAATCCAAGTAGATTTGGTTGCCTTTTAAGCCTTCAGGTGCTACTGCTCGTACATAGTCATCAGTAATTTCAATCTCGCATCCCAAGGCCTCAAAAGCTTTAAGGTGGAGATCGATAGGGCGGCTACCTATGGCACAACCGCCTGGTAGAGCAATCTTAGCTTCCCCTTTTCGGGCCAAGAGAGGACCCATAACCAAGAAGGATGCCCGCATCTTCCGTACCAATTCTGCTGGCGCTTCTGTGGCTTCAATATGGGACGCGTCAAAATGAATTTCATCAGCCTCTGAATCAAAGGTTACCTTAACACCGAGAGATTCAATAACAGCACAAATCGTTTTTACGTCTGCCAATTTAGGGATTTCTACCAATGTGCTCGGCGTAGATGCCAACATAGTAGCAGCAATGATAGGCAAAACGGCATTTTTCGCAGAGCTAACGCGAACACGGCCTTCTAAACGATGGCCCCCTTGGATAATCAACTTTTCCAACAGACTTCCTCCTAGTAACACGATCTATAAAAACGCCTCAAGCGCCCAGTGTATAAAATCTTACATATAAGTATAGCAATTTTTTCAATATAAGGGCAAGGAATTTATATGAAAAAACAATGAAAAATCCCTAGTGTATGTACTAGGGATTGATTTCACTTTATTTGGCTTTGATGCTTTCTAATTTCTTGTCCATATGAATGGTATCAAGGAAGCGAACTGTACCTGTTTTAGACCGCATAACAATGGTATGAGTACGAGCCCCGCCAGGGAAGTATTGGAGACCTTTTAATAAGTTACCTTGCGTAATGGCCGTAGCTGCGAAGATAACATCATCACTAGGCACCAAGTCATCCAAGGTAAGAACTTTATTGAGGTCCTTAATCCCCATATCGTGGCATCGTTGTTCTTCTTGTGCTGTTAATGGTTTGAGACGGGCTTGCATATCGCCACCAGCGCACTTAAGTGCAGCTGCGGCTAAAACCCCTTCAGGGGCCCCACCAACGCCAACTACCATATGGACGCCAGAACCTTCAATGCATGCTTCCATAGCTGGGTTTACATCGCCATCAGAGATAAGACGAACACGAGCACCTGCTTCGCGAGCTTCTTTCATTAACGCATAATGGCGTTCGCGGTCTAACATAACTACAGTCAATTCATCCACGTTTCGACCCATCTTCTTGGCCACATTTTGAAGGTTTTCTGTAAGGGACTTATCTAAGTCGATAGCTCCAGCCCCACGAGGACCTACACAGATTTTTTGCATGTACATATCTGGTGCATGAAGAAGACCACCATGCTCTGCAATAGCCATAACCGCAATGGCTCCATTTTGCCCTTTAGCAATAAGGTTAGTCCCTTCAATAGGATCCACGGCAATATCCACTTCCGGACCACCGCGGCCAACTTTTTCACCGATGTAAAGCATTGGCGCTTCATCGATTTCCCCTTCCCCGATTACCACGGTGCCGGAGATAGCGACATCATTGAAAGCTTGGCGCATCGCGTCTACAGCTAGGCCATCAGCTTCATCCTTTTTACCACGACCTAATAATTTGCCAGATCGAAGTGCTGCAGCTTCTACAACACGAGCGAATTCTAGGGATAATGTACGATCCATAATATGCCTCCTTATTTAACCGGTTTGATGACTTCTAAGCCACCCATGTATGGTTGTAATACCTTAGGTATGCGAACAGATCCATCCGCTTCTTGGTAATTTTCTAAGATAGCCGCTACCGTACGACCTACGGCCAAGCCAGACCCATTCAAGGTATGAACAAATTCAGGCTTTCCCTTGCCATTGCGGCGGAATCGAATATTGGCGCGGCGTGCTTGGAAATCAGTCATATTAGAGCAAGAGGAGATTTCTCGGTAGGTGTTTTGCGCTGGCATCCATACCTCTACATCATAGGTTTTAGCAGAGCCAAAGCCAATATCTCCCGTACACAAGGTAATGACGCGGTGTGGTAATTCAAGTAAGCGCAAAACTTCTTCCGCGTTATCGGTAAGTTTCTCAAGCTCTTCCCAAGAGTGATCAGGGTGGGCAATCTTAACCATTTCAACTTTATTGAATTGATGTTGACGGATGAGTCCCCGTGTATCGCGACCGGCAGACCCTGCTTCAGACCGGAAGCAAGCGGTAAAGGCAGTATAATACTTAGGCAAATCCTCTTCCTTCAAGATTTCTCCAGAATGATAGTTAGTTAAGGTAACTTCTGCTGTTGGAATTAAGAAGTAATCTTGCCCTTCAATCTTATACATATCCTCAGCGAACTTAGGTAATTGACCTGTACCAGTCAAAGTATCAGCGGTAACCATGTAAGGTGTCATCATTTCTGTATAGCCTTGCTTGTCGCAATGAAGATCCAACATGAAGTTGATCAAAGCCCGTTCCATACGAGCCCCAAAGCCCTTATAGATAGTAAAGCGGGCACCAGACTCCTTAGTAGCGCGTTCAAAATCCAAGATATCCAAGGATTCCCCAAGGTCCCAGTGGGCTTGAATTGGGAAATCAAATTGGCGAGGCGTAGACCATTTACGCATTTCAGGATTGTCATTTTCATCATTCCCTACAGGAACAGATGGGTCGCACATATTTGGTAGACGAAGGGCGATATCGCGAAGCTTAGCTTCTACATCGCGGCCTCGATTATCCAAGTCCGTAATTTGATTGCCTACCTTCTTCATTTCTGCGATTTTATCATCCGCCGATTCTTTGTTACGTTTCAATTGAGCGATTTCATCGGATACGGCATTGCGGTGAGCCTTCAATTGTTCTACTTCTTGAATGATTTCTTTCCGTTCATCATACAATTTAGCATACTCATCAAGTTTGCCCTCTGTATGACGGTGGTCGAGATTGGCTTGCACGGCGTCAAGATTTTCTCTAACAAATTTTAAATCTAACATAGTCTCTGCCTCTTTAATCTGGATGACAAATCAGTATTTTAATACACATAAAATATAACACATTACAGGCTAATAATCACCCTCTTATTCTCAACTAGCATTTACAGAATATTTTCCGATCCCTAGACTATGAATTTCTTAGCCCCCCTTTATTCGCATATATACACTTCAGCTTTGCTAGCCCACACTAATAGCTAGCTAGAGAAGCACACAAAAAACGCCTGCACAAGGTGCAAGCGTTTTTCAGGATTCTTATTCAGCATCAACTTCAGCATCAACTTCAGCATCTTCGTCGTTAGTCGTTGGCTTAGCTTGACCTTCTGGCTTCATCAATGGGAAGAGTAATACATCCCGGATGGAAGCAGAGTCTGTCAAGAACATAACCAAGCGGTCAACACCGATACCCAAGCCAGATGTTGGTGGCAAGCCATATTCTAAAGCGGTTACAAAATCTTCATCCATGCGATGCGCTTCGTCATCACCATGTTCCCGCTCTTTTAATTGATCTAGGAAGCGTTGTTTTTGGTCAATCGGATCATTCAATTCAGAGAAGCCATTAGCCAGCTCACGGCCATAGATGAAAGCTTCAAACCGTTCGGTAGCCAATGGATTTTCCCGGTTGGCCTTTGCCAATGGGGATATTTCCTTTGGATGTCCATAGACGATAGTTGGTTGGATGAGATTTGCTTCTACATAGTCCTCGAAGCAAAGGTTCAAAATCTTACCAATTCCATCATTATCTGTGTATTCTACATTAAGGCGGTCAGCAATAGCACGTGCTTCTTCAATGGATGTTACTGCATCAAAGTCTTCGCCTGTGTACTTTTTAACCCCTTCCGCCATAGTGATGCGGTTCCAAGGTGGCGTAAGGTTGATTTCAGTCCCTTGGTAGGTGATTTCTTGTGTGCCCAACACTTCTTGTGCACAATAAGAAACAATATTTTCTGTCAATCGAATAGCGTCTTCTACGTCGCCGTAAGCTTGGTAGGATTCGATAGTGGTGAACTCAGGGTTATGACGGTTATCGATCCCTTCATTACGGAAGCAACGGTTCATTTCGAAGACCCGTTCCATGCCCCCTACGATTAAGCGCTTGAGGTAGAGCTCTGGCGCAATACGCATGTAGATGTCGATATCCAAAGCATTATGGTGGGTAATGAAAGGTCGAGCCGCTGCACCACCTGGAATGGCATGCATCATAGGTGTTTCCACTTCCATGAAGTCATGGGCCATCATGTATTGGCGGATCTTAGCTACAATTTTAGACCGTTTTACGAAGGTATCCCGCACTTCAGGGTTGACGATGAGATCGACGTAACGTTGACGGTAACGCAATTCCGTATTAGTCAAGCCATGCCATTTTTCAGGCAATGGGCGAAGAGACTTAGAGAGTAGGGTTAAGGTATTCACCTTAACAGTGATTTCACCCTTATGGGTACGGAAAACATGGCCTTCAACACCAATGATATCACCGATATCGAGCATTTTTACGAATTCGTAAGCCTCTTCCCCCATCACATCCTTGCGGAAGTAAACTTGGATATCCCCTGCCTTATCGCGGATATTAGCAAAAGCAGTCTTACCATGGGACCGCATAGTCATCAAACGACCAGCCATAACCACTGGTTGGCCATCGAAGTTGATAAAGTCATCTTTCACTTCTTGTGTATGTTCACGCACAACAAAACGTTGACCGAATGGATAGACCCCTTTATCTTCGTATTGAGCCAATTTATCGCGGCGGTGTTGCATTTGATCATTGAGCTCTTCTGCGGCTGCAAGACCTGTATTCTTTACATCTTCACTCATAATGTACTCCTAATTCAACTATTTTACGGACAAAATTTCGAATACTACTGGGCCATCTGGCGTAGTTACTTCTACTTTATCGCCCTTTTTCTTACCCAAAATAGCTGCCCCTACAGGGGATTCGTTAGAAATGCGGTTGTTGAATGGGTCTGCTTCAGAGGAGCCAACGATGGTGTATTCCATTTCTTCGTCGTATTGGGTATCTAAGACCTTTACCTTGGAACCGACAGACACGCGACCTTTTGTTGCTTTACCATCAATAATCTTAGCTGTATTAATCTTATTCTCTAGTTCAACGATATGACCTTCAATGAAGGCTTGTTCATTCTTAGCATCATCGTATTCAGAGTTTTCCGAAATATCGCCATATTCGATGGCTGTTTTAATCCGTGCTGCTACTTCAATACGACGTACAGATTTGTAATGAGCAAGTTCTTCTTCAAGTTTTTTAAGGCCTTCTGCTGTAAGAAGGGTTTCTTTTACATCTGCCATATAATTTAACCACTCTTTCTTAGATTATGAATAAGAAGAAGTGTCACCTTATATGACACTTCTCCATTTTCTATACATATAGAAACTATTTTACCATAGCCCCTGTATTTGTCAATTTTGCTAGGGTTTCCCGGTAGCTTTCAATAGCCGCCCTAAAAGCCCCCTCCGTATGGAGGTTGTTAATGGTATTCCGGTAGCGGGCCGCCTCAGGAAGGCCCTTCAAATACCAACCTGCGTGGGTGCGAATTTCCCGAACTGCCGCATCATGGCCCTTATACTTAACCAGGTTTTGGAAGTGCTTATACAGCATGTCAATCCGGTCCTCCCAAGAGGGTTCTGGTAAGAGAGTTCCTGTTTCCAAATAGGTATTCGTCCGCTCAAAGATCCAAGGATTACCATGGGCTCCACGCCCAATCATAACGGCATCGCAGCCCGTTTGATCTAACATGGTCTTAGCGTCCTGTGGACTGGTAATATCCCCATTACCGATGACAGGAATCGTCTTGACCGCCTCTTTGACCGCTTTAATATAATCCCAGTTGGCCCGGCCCATATACATTTGTTGCCTGGTCCTACCATGAACGGCAATGGCGGCCACACCAGTGGACTCAATGCGTTTAGCAAAGTCCACTACATTGATGGAGTCTTCATCCCATCCCAGTCGCATCTTGACCGTCACAGGCCCATCCACAGCATGTACCGCCGCCTCTGCTACCCGTGCTGCTAAATCTGGATCTTTCATCAGAGCCGATCCATCACCTGAGGAGACAACCTTCTTCACAGGGCATCCCATATTGATATCAACAATATCAGCTCCCGCCTCAGAGATAGTCTTCGCTCCTAAGGCCACCGTTTCCGGTTCGGACCCAAAGACCTGCATAGACACAGGTCCTTCCCCCTTCTCAATGAAGAGCATCCCCTTAGTGATCTCATTCTTATATTTGATACCCATAGCTGATACCATTTCTGTGCAGACCAAGGAAGCTCCATGAGCCTTAGCTAGGACTCGATAGGCTACATCAGATACCCCAGCCATAGGGGCTAGAATAACCTGACCTTCTATGGGCACAGACCCAATTTGCCAAGTTTTACTTGTTTTTATCATAAATGAGCCGCAATCCTTCTAGCGTTAACTTAGGTTCTACGAAATCAATGGATTCTGTTGCGGAGGCGATCAGTTGAGCTAATCCGCCAGTAGCGACCACCTTAGTCCCTTCCGGCATTTCTGCCTTCATCCGCGCTACCAAACCTTCTACCTGGCCCACATAGCCGTAAAACATGCCCGACTGCATAGAAGATACAGTGTTACGATTGATGACCTGACCTGGATCCTTCACCTCAATACGAGGCAATTTAGCAGCCCGTTGGAAGAGAGCCTCTGCAGAGATCATGACACCCGGTGTTATTACGCCCCCAATATAATCACCATTAGCTAAGACCGCACAATAGGTGGTCGCTGTACCAAAATCGATGATAATAATAGGGCCGCCATATTGTTCATAGGCAGCCACCGCATTAACAATCCGATCAGCTCCTACTTCCCGTGGATTATCGTACTTGATGGCCATGCCCGTTTTAGTGCCCGGGCCTACAACCAAGGGTTCCACATTAAAGTAGCGGCGGGACACTCGTTCCAAGGTTGGCATAAGGGGCGGTACGACGGATGAGATTATGACTCCGTCGATGGCCTCTGCATCTACCGTCTTGTCATGGAGGAAGAGGTTCATGATTAGCACCCCATACTCGTCGGTTGTCCGCACACGATCTGTGGAAATCCGCCAATGTCCTTTAAGATTTTCACCCTCATAGACACCTAATACGATATTGGTGTTCCCCACATCTACTACTAATAACATGTTATCTCCTATTCTGCAGTCGTTGAAACTGGACGTATGGATACATCCCCTGCTATAACCCGATTAACCCTTTCCCCTCCATCAGGGCGTACTAATAAATTACCATCACCATCGATATCCAAGGCCATACCATCATAGGCTGGTTTATTACCTGGGTGGACACGCACATGTTGGCCTACAGTGCAGGATAAGGTCCTCCATTCTTCTAAGGTGTGGTCAAAGCCATTGGCCAAAACTTCAAAGTACTGTTCCTCCAACTCGTGAAGGATAATGTTAAAGGCCTCTATACGAGGAATTTCTACTCCCTCCATGAGGATGGATGTTGCTATGTCCTTTAAATCATCTGGCCACTCATCAGGACCTGTTGTCACGTTAAGTCCCACGCCCAAAATGATATATTCGATTTCATCCATGGTCCCCGTCATTTCTGTCAGGATTCCTACCATCTTCTTGCCCTTAACCAGGATATCATTAGGCCATTTTATAACCGCATCAGCAACTCCCATCTTACGAAGAGCCTTGGTCACAGCCACCGCTGCCATAAGGGTACACTTTGGTGCCTCCATAGGAAGGAAGTCAGGACGCAAAATCAAGGAGAACCATAGACCCTTACCAAAGGGTGAATACCAGCCCCGTTGTAAGCGGCCACGCCCTTCCACCTGTTCTTCTGCTACGACTACAGTTCCTTCTTCAGCCCCCTTAAGGGCCCATTTACGGGCTTCCGTATTGGTGGATACAGTGGAATCCATGTAGATATAATTCTTGCCGAAGATATCTGTCGTCAAGGCCTTACGCATGGATAGGGGGGATACAAGATCTGGTTCCTCCAAAAGACGATACCCCAACTTGGTATAGGATTCAATCTTATAGCCCTTAGCCCGCAAGGCCTTAATATGTTTCCATATAGCCGTACGGGATACATGACAGGCTTCTGACATATCTTGGCCTGACACAAATCCACCCGCATTTTCACGTAGGAACTCAAGCACTTCATTTTTCACGAGAATGGCCTCCTATTGTCAACCAAATACTAAAGCAATTTTACAGGTCATACCCTTAAAATGCAAGCCTCCCATTTACCATGCCTATTACAGGATGGTCAACAAAGAGACAAAAAGCCATACCTAGCTAGAGCTAGGTATGGCTTTTAATAGTATTTTATGCCTTAGGCATAGTATCTTCTTTTGTCGGTATTTCTTCTCGGCTTGGTTCCTTAGGTTCTTCTGTTGGAATGGTTTCCACTTGGAGGTCCTTAGGTACCTCAATACCAGCTTGTGTCAGGGTTGTCTTAACCGCTTCCACCTGTTCTTCTTCAGGCTTCTTCGCAATCTTCCCTGTTTCATAGAGGGCTACTACATCTTCATGATCAATGGTTTCATATTCCAAAAGGGCTTCTGCCATATTGTGGAGGAAGTCCATGTTTTCGGATAAGAGTTTCACCACATCATCATAGGCTTCTGTAACGATGCGATGTACTTCTGCATCGATTTGTTCAGCCGTAGACTCGGAGTAGTTTCGTTCATGACCGAGGTCACGCCCTAAGAATACTTGCTCCCGCTGTTCCCCGAATACAATAGGCCCTAATTCATCAGACATACCATAACGGGTCACCATATTGCGGGCGATTTTAGTAACCGTTTGTAAATCGCCAGAAGCACCAGAGGAAATATCCTTCAAGGTTAAAGCTTCCGCTACGCGACCACCTAGAGCCATGCGGATATGCGCCAACATTTGCTTCTTAGTTTCGTAGTTTTGCTCCTCCTCAGGCAAGCTCATGGTATAACCACCAGCATAACCCCGAGGGACGATAGTCACCTTGTGAACAGGATCGCAGTCAGGCAACAAATGACCTACAATAGCGTGACCGGATTCGTGGAAGGCAGTCAATCGGCGTTCCTTTTCTGTCACGATATGGCTGCGTCGTTCTGGCCCCATAGATACCTTTTCAGAAGCTTCTTCTAAATCATCCATAGTAATGATGCTCTTATTCTGACGAGCTGCTAAAAGAGCTGCCTCGTTCAAGAGGTTGGCCAAGTCAGCACCAGTAAACCCAGGCACCTTTTTAGCGATAGTTTTAAGGTCCACATCATCTGCTAAAGGCTTGTTCTTTGCATGTACTTGCAAGATAGCCTCACGGCCCCTAAGGTCTGGGCGGCCTACCATAACTTGACGGTCGAAACGGCCTGGACGAAGGAGGGCCGGATCCAAGATGTCAGGGCGGTTGGTAGCGGCGATAGTAATAATACCTTCAGATGCATCAAAGCCATCCATTTCAACCAAGAGTTGGTTGAGGGTCTGTTCCCGTTCATCATGACCGCCACCGAGGCCTGCGCCCCGTTGACGACCTACTGCATCGATTTCATCGATGAAGATGATACAAGGGGCATTCTTCTTGGCCTGTTGGAAGAGGTCCCGTACCCGGGAGGCACCAACACCCACAAACATTTCTACGAAGTCAGAACCAGAAATAGTGAAGAATGGAACACCCGCTTCCCCTGCTACAGCCTTAGCCAGGAGGGTTTTCCCCGTCCCAGGAGGGCCTGCCAAAAGAACCCCCTTAGGAATCTTAGCACCCATTTTAGTGAACTTGTCTGGATTCTTGAGGAATTCTACAATCTCTTCTAATTCTTCCTTGGCTTCTTCTTGGCCTGCTACGTCTTGGAAGTTTACCTTCACCGCATCATCCATCATTTTAGCCCGGCTTTTGCCGAAGTTCATCATCTTGCCACCGCCCCCTTGGGATTGTTGCATGATAAAGAACCAAACGGCGATGAGAATGACCATAGGCACGATAGATGTGAGTAAGGTCATCCACCAAGATGGACTATCAGCAGGTTTAGCCGTAATTTCTACCCCATTATTATTAAGGGTTGGAATTAAGCTATCATCCGTTGGTGCATAGGTTTTAAATTCTGTACCATTCTTCATAGTCCCCACGATATCGTGGTTATTAGTAATGGTAATCTTATCAATTTTCTTTTGTTGTACCTGTTGAATAAAGCCCGTATAGGACAATTCAGACTTGGTAGACGATTGGCCCATAAAAGAATCCACCGCCGTTGCCAAGGCCGCAATGACCAGTACATACAAAAGGACATTTTTTGCGAAACGACCCAATGTATAACTCCTTTCTCGAGTTAATTAGCGTATACTTCTTCTTTCAAGACCCCAATGTATCTTAATTGGCGGTACTTTTCAGCATAATCTAATCCGTAGCCGATAACAAAAGCATCAGGAATCACAAAACCGATGTAGTCTACATGCACATCCTGTTCCCGGCGATCAGGTTTGGATAGTAAGGTAGCTATCTTAACGGACTTGGCACCCCGCTTGTTGAGTTCGTCTACTAGGTAGTAGAGCGTATTCCCCGTATCGACTATATCTTCAACGATGAGGACATGCTTATCTGCAACAGAATTGTCCAAATCTTTTTTTATCTTAACATGACCAGAGGAAACCGTTCCTTCCCCATAGCTAGAACAAGCCATAAAGTCCAGGCATACATTCACATCCTCGCCGATGGCCCTGAGCAAATCCGCATAGAAGACAACTGCCCCCTTGAGGATGCCTACCACTAAGAGTTCTTGCCCCTTATAATCAGCAGCAATCTCTCTGCCTAATTCAGTGACTCGTCCACGAATCTCCTCTTCTGTGAGCAAGATTTCTTTTATATCTTTATGCATATATCCCCTCTCCTAATCAGGTGATCTTGAAGACAAAACGGATACGTCTATTGTATCACATTGTGCCTCAACTCGCACTCTCATGGCCTGAAAACTCTTGGGTTCCCCAGTTTGAATTAAATGGTCTAGTTGATCTAGGTGTGACCATTCCCAAGAGGCGCCCGGCAACAAGGTCTGTAACACTAGTGTCCAGATGCGCCGGCGGATACTAAGGGGAATCTTGCGGAGGGCGCGACGCCCTAGAAGAATATGTCCATGTTTATAGGTAGCTAATCCCTCTAAGCTCTCTCTTGCGATTTTTTCTAATAATGCTTCATCATCGCGAGCACTTTGGCCAAGGCGGGATAGACTTTCCAGAATATTAGGGTTAATGGCTTCTATCCTCGGTAGAATCTGATGGCGAATATAATTTCTTTGGTAGGTGGAATCCTCATTCGTAGCATCTTCACAAGCCTCATAATCCAAGTCCCTTGCATAGGCCCGAATTTGGGCTTTAGTGACATCTAAGAAGGGTCGAACCAACTTGATGGCCTCTACCAAAGGCCTAGTATAGGCCATGCCCCCCAAGCCCTTAAGACCCGCCCCCCTAACCATGTGGGCTAGGATTGTCTCGGCCTGGTCATTTTGATGATGGCCCGTAGCAACCACATCATAATCCTCTTCTAGAGCTATTTTTGATAAGAAAGCATAGCGAGCCCGACGACCTGCCGTCTCAAGAGACAGACCTAACGCTTGTGCCTGGGCAGGCACATCTATATGGGCTCCGTAAAAGGGAAGCCCTAACTCATCTGCCATAGACTGGACCAATTTTAATTCAGTAGCCCCTTCTGGGCGAATCTCATGGTCTACCGTAGCAATCGCTAAAGTCCAACCTTTTTTCATATGCTCTCTAAGAGCTAAGAGGGCATGAACTAGGGCCAGGGAATCGACCCCTCCAGAGCAGGCGATAAGAACACGGCTGTTAGGGTCTAAAAGACTATGATATTGAATGGTTCTCTGCACCTGACGGAGAAACCCCTTATGCTCTATAGTTAACGACATAAGCTCTCTTCAAATCCTTCCATTCCGTCGCGTTCACTCATACTAAGGCTCTTCATGTCATAAAAGTCCATCGCAGCCGCAATAATTTCTGCGCCGGCCGTAATGATATCCGCTCGTCCCGCTTGTAGTCCTGGTATAGCGCGTCGCTCTTCAGGGCTCTTAGTGCGCAACTCGTCAATCATGCCTTGAATTCTTTCACGGCTCACCTTATGGCCTTGTAGGCGGCGACCATCATAAATCTCCATAGCTAGGTCCATAGCCCCCAAGGTTGTGGCTGTACCACCAATACCAATCCACTGGTCTACACATAGGTCCTGAGGCAGGTCCTGCCAAAGAGCTTGTGACACCGCTTTCACGGCCTCAGGCCCCTCTTGGGATAAAGTTTGAAAACGAACGGCCCCCATCTGATAAGATTGTGACCACAGAATTCCTTCTTCGTCTCCTACAGCCAATTCCGTGGAGCCACCACCCACATCTATGATGCCATAGTAGGCCCCTTTCTTTACACCCTCTCCCAGGGCCCCTAAAAAGCCATATTGAGCCTCTTCTTGGCCAGTCAGAATCCGACTATCCATAGGCTGAATAGCCTGTAAGGCCTCCAGGAAAACCTGCCCATTAGGGGCTTCTCGTACGGCAGAGGTCGCCAAAGCATAGACTTTTTGAGCACCAAATCGATCAATGGCTTCTTTCATTTCCGCCATAGCCTGATAGGAGGCAGCCATAGCTTCCGGGCTCAAGGCCCCATCATCTAATCGCTTACCTAACCGAGTAGTCCAAAGCCGCTTAGGCTCATTTATCCAGCGATTCTCCTGGTACAAGCCCAAGAGGAGGCGCATGGAATTGGACCCAATATCAATGATAGCTACTTTCATATACTCTATTCTCCATAAGGACTAATTCTAATACAACCCATTATAGCAGAAAGGCCGTCACCACCGATGACGACCTTTCCACTATTTGACGTAAGGCATCTCCCCTGGTTTTACCAAACCCAATTCCTTACGAGCGATAGATTCTATATTGCTAGGCTTAGAAAGTTCTTCTTTTTCTGCTTCCAACTTAGCATTTTCTTCCTTTAATTCTTCCAGCTGTTTTTCCACCTTCACCTTCTCCTGATAGACCTGAACAAGGCGTACCCCTTCAGCTACAACCATGAGTACAAAGAGGGCTATGAGCAAGCGGGATGCATTTCGCCAAGTCACAAACCGACGCCAACCGGCTTCTCTATGATGCTGAGCCATTGTGGAAACTTCCTTTCTAAGAAATTACTTGCCTTCTGTTTCGTCATGCTTGCGGCAAATACCCGCAAAGATAGAACCCGTAAAGTTATGGATAATGGAGAACATAGTACCGCAAATAGCCGCCGCCGGGGTGAAGTGCTTGAGAGCCAGAGTAACAGCCAAGGCGGAGTTTTGCATAGCCA